>NZ_JBSQBN010000063.1:0-26206 GCF_053850585.1 Shewanella sp. A22 | reverse complement strand
CAGATACTGGAGGTAGAGTAACGCAGGAGCTTGTTACCGAGGATCACTATTCGCTTCAATCATCTGCCTTGCCTACAGCTCTTTGAACTCCCGCTGAAAGATCACATATTTAATAGGATTGGTATTACACCACAACAAATTTATATCCAAAAAATTGATTAATAATAGAATAATCGACAAGAGTATAATGAAATTATATTCTTGTCGTATTTACACCAATGCCTTTAATTATTTGGTTATTGGGCGAGAGTAGATAATTAATGGAACGGGTATAACATGAAACATCCAGCACTAACTTTTGCTTAATCTAAATTGTGCCAACAAAGGATAATGGTCAGAACTTTGAGTGGTAATAACCTGTGCAGACTCTAAGGTCAGTCCACGGTAATAAAGATGATCAATTGCAAAGCCCATCACCGTTGTGCGTTTGTCATCGTCTGGGATCACCGCTTTTAACCCTAATTTATTTGTTATCTGGTCCATCATAGTCAATCTTGCTTGACGCCATGTGTTTAAATCACCACCAAAAATTATCGGTCCTTTATGAGCATTTAACGCCGGTAGTATTTGCTGTAACTGCTCTGAGTAACGCTCTAAAGTATACTCAAAATTAATACTGTGCAGGTTAGCCACCAGCAGAGTTTCACCATTCGACAACGGGAAGTAACTTAACAAACTCGATTTGGGAAACTGTATGAAAGGTTCATCGGTTAAATAACCGCAACTTTCCGTCGCAGCAACCTGAGATAAGCTCATCACGCCAAGGGGGATATTATCTTGACTAAATGCTTGCACCATCGCCAATTGTTGGTGATGGTGTTGACGCCACAACTGAAATTCTTCCGATAACTTAACTTCTTGCAACAATAATAGTTGATGTTGCTTGGCTAGCTGACTTAATAGTGTTTTCCAGCCAGTATTTTGCTGTTTATAGACATTCCAGCTCACGACAGCCAGCTGCCCAGCCTTATCCAATTTAGCCTTTGGTATAGCAGTAACACATTGAGCTGCAAACAACTCATGTTCATTATTAATCACTTGGGGTTCAGTGGCTAAACGCACAAATTGCGGCACAACGACAACGGTTGTTATCAACAATATAACAATAACAAGACTTCCCCACAGAGCAAGCCCGAGCAGCTTATGCCTTGGTAGTAAGCTTGATGTTGGCTTTGAGCGAAAAATTCCGATAAATAAATACCTCTATGACCTTAGCTGTGCCATCTAATCGTGTTGCTGACATTTGGTTAACATTGATTTCATTAACGTCAGATTGATTAACACCAGAGTCTTTATAATAAAACAAACTGTTTCATATACCCAGCCGTACAGACGGATGAGAGTAGACAATAGCGATTGAAAACCTGATATGATAAGTGCATGTTTTTCTACATAATTGATGCACTGACTAACTATGGTTGAGCTTTATAAAATATTAACGTTAATCAGCGTGTTAGCTTATTGGCTGATCATTGCTGGTATCACCACTCGTATTGTCTATAAACGACGTTCAATTGGGGTTTCTTTAGCTTGGATGATGCTTATTTATGTCGTCCCCATCTTAGGAATTATCCTTTATTTTTTTGTAGGCGAAATGAACCTTGGTAAAAAACGCGCCGTTAGAGCCAAAGAAATGTACGCCCCCTATCGAAAATGGTTTAGTCGACTTTTCACAACTCAGCAATACCGTCCTCACAATTTAAGCGATTACGCTATCACCATAAGCCATTTATGCGAGAAACGTCTCGGGATCCCCACATTATCCAACAATCAGCTTACTCTAAAGTCATCTGCCGAAACGATTTTAACCACCTTAATCGAAGACATACAACATGCTCAGACCTCAATTCATATAGAATTTTATATTTGGTATCCGGGCGGGCTTGCCGATCAAGTTGCCCAAGCACTTATTGAGGCGGCTCAACGTAATGTGGCAGTAAGAATATTATTAGATGCAGCTGGAAGTCGACGCTTTTTTAACAGTAAATGGCCAAAAAAAATGCGAAAAGCGGGCATAAACTTGGTATCTGCACTCTCTGTTTCACCCTTACGTATGTTCTTTCGTCGCCTAGATCTCCGGCTTCACCGTAAAATTGTCGTGATAGACAATCAAATAGGTTATACAGGTTCAATGAACCTCGTCGATCCTAAATTTTTTAATCAAGACGCCGGTGTGGGTGAGTGGATTGATGTCATGGTCAGAATTACGGGCTCTAGTGTGCCTGTACTTAATTGTATACTGGCATGGGATTGGGAGGCCGAAACTGACCAAAGAATGCTACCCGCCCCCCCAAAATGCTATCCCCATGAAGATAAACCATCTGACATGGTTCAAGTTATTCCGTCTGGCCCAGGTATGCCAGAAGATATGATCCAACAGGTTTTATTACTCAGTATTTATCAAGCAAAACACAGTATCACCATCACCAGCCCTTATTTTGTTCCTAGTGAGAATCTACTATTTGCATTGACTGCAGCATCTATGCGTAGTGTGGAAGTCAATTTAATCATTCCAGACAAAAACGACTCCATGATGGTGGAATGGGCCAGTAGATCTTTCTTTGGTGAGTTACTTAACGCGGGGGTCAATATTCATCGCTTTCGTGGCGGTTTACTGCATACAAAGTCAGTGGTTATTGATCAACACCATAGCCTGATCGGCACGGTTAATCTTGATATGCGCAGTTTGTGGCTCAATTTTGAAGTCACTCTTTCTGTTGAAAATTTAGAATTTACGCAGTCACTTAGCGAAGTTCAACATCAGTATATGGCTAATTCTATAAAAATGGATGCTCGTGAGTGGCGTAAAAGGCCGTTATTTAAACGATTAGTTGAGCAGTTTTTTTACTTATTCAGCCCACTGCTTTAATGATCAAATTAATATGGTTACCCATTATCCAATACTCACAGTCGGATTCAGCTAAGAGAACAAACTATCACAAGCAATTGCTTGATAAAAAAGTCTACTTTAGGTTGTTAGCCATGATAAGCACCTGTATCTAAATCTCTTTAAACTAATACTGAGCCTCTAATTTAATATGGCTACTTTGTACTGAAAATTATGTCACCATAATAAGATTCAGCTTGTTTACCACTGTTATCGGTGTCGGTCATAATCGCTACAATATCGATATATTGATAGGCTTTACGGTTGGCTTTTTCACTGCCTTTGTCGCCAAATACTTCAATTAAGTCTTGGTATACATTGCGTTTTTCTTGGTACCATTGACCCTTTTGCGCTTCCTGTCCGCGGACAGACATCATTTTGACACTTGATCCAGCAAATGCATTATCCCAAACCAAGCCACTATCTTGATTACTCGACCAAACATAGTTTAATGATGTGGTATTCCATACCAGAAACCCACCATCAATAACCACGTAAATTCGAGCCACAAAGTCATCACCAGCTTTACTACGCTCGTTTAACTGCGGCAGCGTCTTTTCAATTAACCAACTCCAGTTTAGGTAGGGCGTGACACTAAGGTCGATTTGCTGTTTTAACACTAACCCTGATGCGGCATTATGGCTGAGTGCTTTTAACGCCAAACGTCCTTTATATTCGCCTATGTTATATATCGATTCACCATAAAATATTTTCGGTTTCCAACTATCAATAGCCTTCTCATTCAATGAGGTAACATTGATAGTCGCTGTCACGGGAAAACAAACCGTGAAACTAAAAAGTAAAATAATCAATCGAAACATTCCATCCACCTATTACGTCGGATATTGAGGGGGAATTAGCTTTACCTAATACAAGGCAGGATCAACACGTTGGAAAAAGACCTAACATTAGTTGGCTTCTCTATTTTTACTTTTCTTGAGTGATTCTAGCCAGTATATCTCTACACCATTAGTCCATTTCTTTTATGTGCTATAACCATTATAAATTCTGCTAAAGACAAGTATGAACGTCATAATGATGACAGCTATTATTAAAAATGATTATTGTGATGTCCGGACGTATTATTGATGTGTATTTGCTATTAAACAGTCCTATCAGCGGGATGATTAATTCCGTCGCCAGTAACCACATCACCTAAATAAAATGGATTAACATCTTGTAAACAAGCAATGTTATAACCATATTCAGTTGGGTTTGAGCGTCGTTGATGATGAGTATAAATACCACAATGAGAACAGAAATAATGTTTCGCAGTGTTGGTGTTAAATTGATAAAGCTTTAACGCGTCTTGACCTTTTACCACGCGGATCCCGTCTAATTTTACAGAACCAACAATCGCCCTTTTTCTACGACAAATTGAACAATCACAACGTCGTGGATTTTCGATGCCATTTGGCAAGGTGAGTTCAAGCTCAACGGTACCACAATGACATGTCGCTTTATGTTTCTGTTGAATGTCAGTATTTCCAACTCGCTTTATCATGGCTAAATTCCTTTGCAATATCAATGCAAACATTTTGTCATATTGAATAAAACGTTAACTCAACAGAAGGTTGAAAACCACTAGTCTGATTCATACTAATGAGTACTAACATAATAAGACACAACAAAGCTGTAATTGATAAAGTAACAACAACGATATTTCATTTTTTTGTTAATAATTATGTCAGGCATTTATCATGATATTTTTACGTTTGTCATAGGCACCGCAGGTTACCGATGGTATTGATTCATGATGTTCAACATACCTAAGTAACTTCAATTATAAATACCGATTTTCAATAGTTCGTAATTTACTCACCTTATGTTAATTTCATAATTATTTCATCTTCATGCTGAATTTATGCTTATAGGAATAAAATGAAAACATACATCCGCATAGGTATTCTAATCGCGACAAGCCTCACTGTTACAACAGCTGGTGCTGCAAAAATTAATAATGCCAATAAGAATCAAGTCGATCAAACACAACAAGACAATACATTATTAAAGCTTGAAGATGTATTTTCCTTAGAATATTCATCTGGCATCAACATGAGTAACGATGGCAAACAAGTCTTTTTTGTTCGTAATTACATGGACATCAATAGCGACAAAAAACTGAGTAATATATGGAAAGTTAATCATAAAAAGCAACTGACTCCAGTTACCGATGGCCTCAATGTTGAGTATTCGCCAACATTGTCACCTGACAATACTAAGCTAGCTTATATATCAACAGCGAGTGGAACTGCCCAAGTACACATGAACTGGCTAAATACGGGTAAATCATCACAAATTAGTCATCTAGCTCAAACACCCAATAACCTGAGCTGGTCTCCTGACGGTACTCAACTGGCTTTCACCTTGTTTGTACCCACTAAACCCAAGTCGGTAGTCACGCTTCCAGGTAAGCCTGAAAAGGCTAAGTGGGCTGAACCTGCAATTTACGTCGATAATATGTACTATCGTACGGATGGCATGGGGGTAAATAAACCAGGCAAGCATCACATCTTTGTCATGTCTGCTGATGGCGGTGCACCGCGTCAATTAAGTTTTGATCAACAAGATCACACCAGCAACTTAAGTTGGAGTAAAGATGGACAACAGATTATTTACTCAACGAATAATCGTGATGACAGCGATCTTGAATGGACTGACACCAATGTATTCAGTATCAATGTCAGCACATTACACGTTAACCAATTAACAGATAGAACTGGGCCCGACACCACCGCAAAAGTATCACCAGATGGAAAATTAATTGCTTATCTAGGGTCAGATCAAAATAATAAAAATTACGAAAACACTGAGCTGTATGTCATGAAACTTGATGGTTCCAATAAACGTACCTTAACAGCAGATTTAGACCGCTCAGTAAATGACATAAAATGGGATAATAATAGCCAACATATTTACATGAGCTATAACGACAAGGGAGAAACCTATGTCGCCAAACAACCTTTAAATGGTAAACGAGTCATTGTCGCTAAAAACCTTGGTGGTTTGGCATTTGGTCGACCGTACACAGGAAGCGACTTTGATGTTGCCAATGATGGTAGCATTGCTTTTACTTACTCAACACCGCAACGCCCTGCAGATGTAGCCATAACAAAAAACAATAAAACCACAGTACTCACAGCCCTAAATGAAGATGCTCTGGGCCATAAGACATTAGCTAACATTAAAGCAATTAACGTTAAATCGTCATTTGACCAAAGGAACATACAAGCCTGGGTGGCTTATCCACCTGGTTTTGAACAAGCTAAAAAAGCAGGGGAAAAATATCCACTCATTCTTGAAATTCATGGTGGCCCGGTTGCCAATTATGGTCCTCATTTCGCCGCTGAAATACAATTAATGGCAGCCAGTGGTTATGTTGTGGTTTATGCCAATCCAAGAGGCAGTGACAGTTATGGTAAAGAGTTTGCCCAAACTATTTATAATAATTATCCCAGCCAAGATTACGATGATTTGATGTCAGTTGTTGATGCAGTAATTGCACAAGAACCTATCAATCATGATGAATTGTATGTAACAGGAGGCTCTGGCGGAGGTGTGCTGACGGCATGGATAGTTGGACACACTGATCGTTTTAAAGCTGCTGTGGTCGCCAAGCCTGTCATTAATTGGGTTAGCTTTACACTAACAACAGATATACATTCATTTGTTATTAAGAATTGGTTTGAAAAAATGCCTTGGGAAGACACTGCACATTACATGAAACTCTCCCCATTGAGTTACGTTGGAAATGTGACAACGCCGACAATGCTATTAACTGGTGAAGCCGATCTGAGGACACCAATAGCTGAAACCGAGCAATTTTATCAAGCGTTGAAATTACGAAATATTGACACAGCAATGGTGAGGATCCCCGACTCTTTCCATGGCATCTATAAAAGACCAAGCAACTTAATGAGCAAAGTTGCCCATATCTTATGGTGGTTTGAACAACATCCATAACAAACTGCATTTTAAAATAATAAAGGGATGCTAATTAGCATCCCTTTATGTTTATAACTCAATATTTTTACTTAACTTTTTCAGCCGCTAATACGCTCGCCATTGATGGCACTATTGATACTGGATCAAGACGCATTTGAAACCAGTTTAAGCGCCAATCTAGGTGCGGTCCAGTAACACGCCCTGTTGCGCCAATTTCAGCAACTTTATCACCCTGTGCCACTTTGTCCCCGACTTTTAAATACAGTTTACTTAAATGCAAAAACGTTGAGTTAACTCCGTAGCCGTGATCGATAATGACAGTGCCACCCGAATAAAACATATCGGGTTCAGCTAAGGTAATAACCCCATCAGCAGGAGCAACCACTACAGTACCCGTTGGACGCGCAACATCAACACCAAAATGAGGATTTCCGGGCACATCGTTATAAACACGTAGACTGCCATAAACACCTGAAATTCTGCCGGTTACAGGCCAAATAAACGCTTGCATAAATGCCTGTTGCTCGCTAAACAAACCTCGGGCGGTTCGAGTTTGTTTAGCATCTTTCGCAGCCCTTGCTTGGGCGACCGGATCGGGTTTCATAATTTTTTTGCTTATGCCGTTTACCCTATCGATTTTGTATTGTCTTGCCGCTATTTTTAACGGCTTAATTTCTGTGAGTCCGTCTGGGTATATCACTTTAAATTCTTGCTCTGGTTTTGCGTCCCGATCAAATCCAATTGCAAATTGCCCATTAGGGGTCACTTTTACCGGTTGACCATTGAGTAAAACTTTACTGCCCGCAGGTACTGCGCCGCGCACTAAAGCCCCTTGTTCAAACTGACCTTGAAATGTCACTGAAGCGACCGCGCTTGCATTTAGACCGCATAAACTGACCACCAGCATTGCCGCTGTTGAGATTGATTTTAAAAGCGTATTGTTTAATAACATAATTGAAACGCATTCCTTGTTAATAACGACAAAAAATATAAAAAAAGGCCACCTTAAGGCAGCCCATTAATAATACGTGATTAACCTCTTACCGCAATGGCCCCTTTGCCAATACCTTCATAAGCAATAACTTTAAAATGACTTTGAGGCTCTTTACTTGCTAATGTCTTCGCCATATATTCCGCTAACAACTCAACGGTCGTATCATGGGGAATTAAATCACAACAATGTTTAGGCATTGCTAATTGGAAGTCACCCTGGGGGGCTACATAGTAAAAGCCAAAATGAGTTTCGTCGTTAATTTTAGTTTGCTTAGACAATTGCAATGTTTTAACAGACACGAGATCTTCTTCAGTACCAAGATAAATATCATTCCAGCGATCGGCCCAATACTGGTCCCATTTAGGTTCTGCAATACCATTTTCAAATATCGTGACAGGACTACGATGACCATGAGCAATACGCTGACAATTACCGTCATGTTTACGTAATCCGTGGCTGTAATGATAAAACGGGGTATCGAGCTCTTCGCAACGTAACGTTAAGCTGATGCCTTGAACATTTTCGGGTAACACTTCACGTAAGGCCTTTTTCAAAAAATCATTCACGCTTTCATAGTCAATGGCTTCTGTAGGAATCAGTGCAAATGCTTGTGACGGGCACGCTAAATGTATATCACCTTTTTGGCTGCTAAAGTCCATCCATACACGGTCACCCTTTTGCTGCCAGCGCACTTCACTACAAGCGGTAGGGATTAATAAACGATGATCGGCAACATCATCGATGGTATTTTTTATAGTACGTTTGACTTTAGCAAAATCGAGCACCATATTTTGCTCATCTAAGCCACCATCTAATAATACGTCAACAATCCAGCTTTCACCCACCATGCCTCGAATAGGACAAAGATAAGAAAAATCGATAACAGTTAAATCTTTTACAAACAGTTGCATTAATGCTCCTAGGCAGAAAAACAGTCCACCTCAGTATAAATGTATTCCGAATAGCGCATGCTAATGGAAAGTCTATCTTACGCGATCAATATTTAACCGACTATCAACTGTTAGTCTAATAGTCATAAGCCCTTAGCTACGGCCTATTTGCTATAAATCAATAACCATGATTGTCGGCATATTTAATGATAACACTGCTTTGGCAGCATAATGATATCAAACACATTCTAAACAAAAGCTAAGCTTTGAGCGAGCGAACATCATAGATAAATGTAATAATACCAATCTCATTAAATATCTGGTCAGTTCAGAGTCCCTCAGTTTTTTCAATTCAAGGCACATTGATGTAGAAATGGTTGTTCCCTTTTAAATCGATGTAACACAGAAGTGGAATATCTGAGAGACTCCATTCTGGCGGGGTTCAAAGTCCTTTATGCTTCGTTAGATACTTTCAAAATACGACGGCATGGTCTATTTTTTTCCATAAAAAATAAGACATTACCACCATCCATGGCGGTCAGATGCTTGGAGGTAGAGTAACGCAGGAGCTTGTTACCGAGGATCACTATTCGCTTCAATCATCTGCCTTGCCTACAGCACTTTGAACTCCCGCTGAAAGATCACATATTTAATAGGATTGGTATAAATCAATCATGTTGCTTCAATAGACCACAATGTAAATAAAATTTTAATTTACAAAAAGACAGCGACTACAAAAGAATCATTATCTTTATCGCTCATTTAAGGGAAGGGTTAGGTATTTACGCCCTAAACTCTTGGGATGAAGATTGCTCTTGCGAACAAACTATGACGGTTCTTGATACCCGCCAATAAACATCACTATTAAGGCAATAGTAAAAATAATCTGGCAACACAGTAGTAAAAATAATATTAGTGACGTCATTATATTACTCCTTGTTTATTCTGCTAAAAGTCATTGCGTATAATGATATTAACAATCAAATACGCAAAAACTGTGCAGATTTAAAGGAGTTATCTGTCACGAAGTCTCGACAAACCATGAGGCGTTAAATAAATACTGTAACGGTACACTTAAATCATTTTATTCAACCTTGTAGCCCACACCATAAATTGAATGTACTAGTTCTTTCTGTTGACTCGCTTGGGATAATTTATGACGGAGATTTTTCACATGGCTATCAATGGTACGTGAACTAACAATACGATCATCAACATAACAAACCTGCATCAAGCTATCCCGAGAATGCACGACGCCAGGCCTTTTTAATAAGGTATGCAGTAACCTGAACTCAACTGGGGTTAATTCAACGTCTTGCTGATCAACATGACATTTGAAACGTTCAATATTTATTTGTAGGTGTTTATAACGAATAGTTTGTTCACTTTGATTACCTTGAGTATTTTCAACTCGCCGTAAAATTGTTTTCACTCGAGCGACTACCTCTCTTGCCGAGAATGGCTTACAAACATAATCATCAGCCCCAAGCTCTAAGCCCATTAAACGGTCTATTTCATCAACTCTTGCCGTTAACATTAGGACTGGCAGCATTGAAAACTGTCTTAATTCACGACAAATAGTTAAGCCATCTTTATAAGGCAGCATAAGATCCAAGATAGCAAAATCAATTTTTTGAGACTTAATTGTTTCAATCACATCACGGCCATCGTGTTGAACCACAGTATTAAAGCCTTCAAGGGTTAAAAAATCGACTAAAATCTGGGCAATTTTAGGCTCGTCTTCTACCACTAATATGGTTAATGGTTGTTGATGAACATGTTCACTCATGGTCACTCCCATGCATAGGTAATTGTACTTCAATACACAGTCCACCCATTGATGATGGACTGGCCTTAATGGTGCCATCATGAGCTTCGACAATATTCTTACAAATAGTCAAGCCAAGGCCTGCCCCACTCCCACGACGAGTTCGGGCGCTATCTTGTCGATATAAAGGTTCAAACAAATGTTCACACTCTTCATCGCTGGCACTGGGTTTACTGTCATTGATAGTTAGCATGATACGGTTTGCTTGTTGCATTAATTGCACATCTATCACGCCAGGGCTGTCAGTATAAGCCATGGCATTCATCAACAAATTAATAAATAACTGTTCTAATCGAAGAATATCAGCAGATAAATATAATGTTTGCGGGATCTGACTTTGTAACGTCAATCCTTTATCTTGCGCACTGGCAGTAACACTTGTTAAGCAACTTTGTAATGATTCACTAATGTTCACTGACTGGAAGTGATAACGCAAACCACCAACATCTGACAAAGAGAGCTCATACAAATCGTCGACTAAGCGTTTCATACGCAGCACTTCCTGCTCAATTGACGCCAGTTGAGTGTGATTCAATGTTCTTATACCTGCTTTAATCGCATCAATTTCCCCACACAAAATGCTTAACGGCGTGCGCAGTTCGTGTGATATATCTGCTAACCAGCGATTTTTAGCACTGCGGTTTTTCGATAATGTCATGGCGAGGTGATCAATATTAGCCATTAATAGACCCAATTCATCTGTTCGCTGTGGTAATAAACGTTCATCATAATTACCCTTGGATAAATACGACACGCCCAACATAACTTGTTTAACCGGAATCAGTAAAAAACGCGACAACCACCAAGCTATTGCGCTAGCAAGCAATAAGCACAATAAACCAATGCCTACACTGGTCCAACGTTGCTGCTGAGAAAATGCCGTGGCAGATGATGATTGCGCTTCTCGAATAGGTTTACTGTATAGATAACCCACAATACGGTCATCCACAACTAGAGGTAAGCTAATACGATCATGGGTATAATCAATATCGATACCTGCAATAAACTGTTGTTCTGCTGAATATAATCCTGTTGGTGGTCCAGAATGTTGTCTGTCAAACTGTGGCAATTGTCTAGGAGGACCCATACGAACTTCAGGTCTATTTGGAGGGCGATTATCACCCTTTGGCGGTGGAAACCGGTTTGCTCCGCCCTCTGGCAGTTTTCGTCTTGGAAATGGCGAATTAAGCATAATGATTTGTGCCAATGTTTTTGAACTAATCGATTGCCACACAAGTGTTGATTGCTGCTCCGTTGTTGCCAACGGTTCTATTTTTGACAAACTCTTCGAGTTATAAAGGGTCAATAAGTCATCGGATAAATGTTGTAAACGCTCTTGCTCTAAACCATTAATATAATCTAAAAAACCTTGATCAAAACTCCACCTCGCTAACGATAACGTAGCGATAAGAACAATACTGGTAAGGCCGACAAAGGCTAAAAATAATTTTTGAGATATTTGCATAAAATACAGTATAACCAGCTATATAGTGACAAACTAGTCGCATCTAATATCTGATCATAATCTCCTTTGATTCTGCACAATTACTCCACATTGTTAGGTTATATTGTAAATCGTTCCCTAATATCGGAGAGTTTCCATGACCCTTAACCCAATTAGTATTAGTATACTTACCCTTAGTTTATTCGCATCAGCAGCGGTTTATGCTAATCCCCATGGTGGTAAGCCTCCTAAAGAAGCAATTGAAGCATGCGCTAACAGCGCCGAAAACGATCAAGTTAGTTTTGAATCACCTCATGGTGACACCATAGAAGCGACTT
Organism: Shewanella sp. A22; assembly: GCF_053850585.1. Lineage (NCBI taxonomy): Bacteria > Pseudomonadati > Pseudomonadota > Gammaproteobacteria > Alteromonadales > Shewanellaceae > Shewanella > Shewanella sp. A22. The sequence goes on along the minus strand of NZ_JBSQBN010000063.1, from coordinate 13,880 downwards.
GCATCTTGATGGATGAAGAATTAGTTGCAGTACCAACTAATGCCCCTGATGACATGAAACAGAGACCGAAAAAACAACACGACTAAGGCCTATTAATCTTTGCTGGTTGAATTTTGTTCGAGATAAAATATGTTAATCGAGGCGATTGGATTAGTGCCTAGCAATCTAAGCAACTATCACGTCGAGAAGATGCTCAACAAAGAGTAAAACGTTTTTAGCCTACCCCTTCGGGCAGCATAGATAAAGTGACAAGGCTTAACAGCATACTATTACTCACCTCCATCAAGACGTAAAGTGAAATACTAAGGAGACAACATGCAAGTGAGCAGTGGAAACACCATGATGCAAATGTCATCAACAGAAAGTACTCAAAAACCTCCTCGCCCAGATGGCCCGCCACCGCCACCTCCTGGCAGCACTCCGCCAGGCTTAGAGGATGCGGTTTCAACATTAACCGATGAACAGCAAGAGTTAACAACTGAAATGTTGGCATCACTATCTGAAGAACAACAAGACTCATTAAAATCGATGCTAGATGAGTTACAACCGATGACAGAAGGTTTGTCTGATGAAGATATTGGCAATATCTTTTACGAAGCATTAAGCAATATTTATAACGGTGATAATAACGAGACCACCAATAACGGCTCAACATCCATTCAAGTCGATACCTACGCTTAAGTACTCAATTGATGATTGTGATAACAAGCAGCCAAGATTATAGGCTGCTTTTCATTTTTATTTACATTTTCTCTTTATCGCAAGCCAAAGGTAAAAACTCGCTTAACTCTGCTGGTAAACGTGGCTTACTGTACAAGTATCCTTGTGCCAAGTCGCAACCATTCATTCGTAAAAAATTAGCTTGTTCGACCGTTTCCACACCTTCAGCAATAATCTGTAAATTCAGTGCATGTCCCAATACAATAACGGCTTTGGCAATGGCGGTATTGTTAGGGTCTCGAGGAATATCACGAACAAATGACTGGTCAATTTTCAACTTATCAATCGGTAATTTTTTAAGATAATTGAGTGACGAATAGCCTGTACCAAAGTCGTCAATACTTAATGAAATCCCCATCGCCCCAAGTAATTTCAAGTCACGAATAATGGCATCAGGGTCGTTCATCATACAAGATTCCGTCACTTCTAATTCTAAATACCTAGCGGGCAACCCTGTTTCTAATAACGTTGAGCGAACTTTATCAACAAAGTCATTGCGTTGCAGCTGTAAACTAGCAACATTTACGGAAATACGCTCAAAGGTTTTACCTTGGGTTAGCCATTCAACACCTTGTAAACAAGCCGTTTTCAATACCCATAAACCAATATCCCAAATTAGACCAATTTTCTCCGCTAAAGGAATAAAGTCTCCAGGTGATATATGCCCAAAAACAGGATCATGCCAACGAATTAACGCTTCAAACCCGCAGGGGGTTAAATCAGACAGTGTTAATTGAGGTTGATAAACTAAATAAAAATCTTGGTTTGCAAGGGCTTGATGCAATGCGGTTTGTAACTTTAATTGCTGGACAGCCTTTTGGGTCATAGACTCAGTATAAAAAGCATAATTATTACGCCCATCTAACTTAGCCCGATGCATCGCGGCATCCGCATTACGTAATAAGCTATCGTGATCATCACCATCATCAGGAAAGATTGCCACTCCCATACTGGCAGTCAGTCGGACAGATTGAGACTTATCGAGAAGAAATGGTTGTTCAAATACACTTCGAATACGGTTAACTGACGATGTCACGGAATCAGACCCCATGAGGCTGGGTAACATCACTGAAAACTCATCACCACTTAATCGAGCCAGCACATCAAAATCGGATAACACATAAGACAAACGTTTAGCAAGTTCGACTAATATTTCATCACCAATTACATGACCTAAACTGTCATTAATGTGTTTGAAAAAATCAATGTCTAAAAATAAAATTGCCAAGTGATTTTTCGTGCGATGGGCTTGATTAACGCCTTGTTCAAGTAACGACATAAACTGCATTCTATTTGGCAGTTGGGTCAGTGGATCAAAGTAAGCAAGATTTTTCAATTTTTCTTCATTTTGCTTTTGCACTGAAATATCGGCAAATACAGCCACATAGTACTGAATGATATTATGTTTATTGAACACAGCACTAATCGTTATCGCTTGCGGAAAAATGTCTCCGTGTTTACGACGATTCCAAATCTCACCATGCCACTTACCTTGAACAAGTAAAGTATTCCACATACGTTCAAAGAAGTTTTTAGGATGTCGCCCTGAACTCAGCATTCTTGGGTTTTGACCCAATACCTCTTCACGACTGTATCCAGTAATATCAATAAATGCCTGATTAATCTCAGTAATATTTCCATCACAGTCAGTAATAACAACGCCTTCGACCGCATTTTGGAACACATTGGCAGCTAGAATTAACTGTTCTTCTGCTTCTTTATGTTTAGCAATATTACGAGTCATTCCCAGAACACCGCTTAACTGCCCTTGGGCATTGCGAATGGGCGATTTGATTGTTTCAAGCCACACTTTATTAAAATGGATATCTTCTTCTTCGTGCTCAGAAACGACAATCGCCGAGCCGGCATTAAAAGCAAGTTCATCCCCTGCAATAAACTCCTCTACGGTACGTTGATCAAAAAGGTCAATATCGGCTTTACCGATAATTTGATCTTTCGATTTTTGCCAAGAGAGTTCAACACTCTTATTACATGCCACATATCGCCCATTAATGTCCTTAACCCAAATATGTTCATCAAAAGCATCAATAAAAGATTGTAAATTAACATCTAATAACACTGAGTCAGAACCATGCGAGCCAATAGATAAATTATTGATGTTAGAACGAATGGCACGAGTTAGCATGTTTGCAATGCGGGTTTGAATTGCCGACAAAGGCTGAAACTCGCCCTTTTGAGATGGCTCAACACCTGTGGTGCTAAAGCTTAACATTCCAATAAGGTGGCTTTGAGGCGAACGAAAAAATTGATGATAAATAGAAGTATTTTGATCGACGATTTGTTCAATGGAAGTGTCTGTTACATTAACATAGCGCAACAGGCTCGTTTCATGTTTAAGTTTGGTTTGTTCATCAATGTTGTGACTAATGCATATAGCTTCAATACTGTTTCCAGTATTAATTTGGTAAAACGTGATAGCAAGGCGACACTCGGCAGAAATATCATTTATTTCTAGCTGCCATTCTCTTAAATGAGCTTGAGAAATAGCTGTTTTCAGCATATCACCTTCCTGTTTATAAAATCATGTTGATGTAGCAAGAACTAAACGACGACATAAATTATATCAGAACCTATCTTATTGACCGTGATTAAACAATCAAATGTGATACACCCCACGATTTATATGACTGGCCAACCTCACTTACAGATAAAAACAAACTAACTTATAAAAATTGGATTTATGGCAAGAATGACATTAAGCCGGTGCTATTCATAAGCTTACTATCATCAGTTTTGTCGTTTATTGGCTGTTTATTTTACAACATTGCCACATCGTCACGCGCTAAACAATTGTTTAAATTGCATTTTTGTTAACCATTAAGGTTTGATCACAAAAATAACCCGATTAGCGATTAATATTCACTAAACACCCAAAAATAAAGGAGCACTAAGGCTCCTTTAACATTCACATTTAAAAATGAATATACCGAGTATTAATGGTTCTTTAATGCCGCGATGCGTTTTTCCAAAGGAGGATGACTCATCATCAGTTCTGCCATTGAACGCTTGCCGTTAATACCAAAGGCAGACATTTGCGCAGGCATAGCGCCAGACTCAGGGCCTTGGCGTAAACGCTCTAATGCAGCAATCATTTTGCTTTTGCCAGCTAAACGTGCGGCGCCTTCATCAGCTTTAAACTCACGAATACGTGAAAAGTAAGCGACTATTATTGATGCTAAAATACCAAATAACATATCAAGCACAAATACTACCGCCATATAAGCAAACATGCCTAAACCTTCGCCTTCTTCATCACTGCTTGCAACAAAATTGTTAATAATGCCAGCAACAACACGAGCAGCAAAAATAACAAAGGTATTCACTACACCTTGGATTAACGTTAACGTCACCATGTCACCATTTGCTACGTGGCTCACTTCATGGGCAAGAACACCTTCAATTTCATCTTGTGTCATGCCATAAAGTAAACCAGAACTCACAGCCACTAATGCATTGTTTTTACTTGGTCCGGTAGCAAATGCGTTCATTTCAGGAGATTGATAAATTGCCACTTCTGGCATGTTAATCGCCGACTTTTCAGCTAGACGAGCAACGGTTTCAACTAACCAACGTTCGGTATGGTCACGTGGATGCGTAATAACTTCACACCCCATAGTTTTTTTGGCCATCCATTTTGAAATGGCTAAACTGATAAATGAACCACCAAAACCAAAAATGGCAGCAAATACTAACAGTCCACCCATTGTTGAGGTGTTCACCCCAAGAATAGACATTACAATTGAGGCAACCAGTAATATGGCAAAGTTGGTTGCTATCAACAAAAATATACGCTTCATTTAAGCTCCTGTATGGCAAAATTGCCGATTTTCGATTATCACTATAGACATAATATGTCCATAAATTAAGAATTCAAGTTTAGTTATATTAAAAAATATTTATGACTGTCTCATCGATTAATAAAACAAACTCTTAAGAATTAAGCGAGCAGAGTCTAGGGAAGGATGATTAATTGAAACTGAAAATAACCCTCACAAGCAAACTCTGTGTCGACAATGATAAATCTTTGATAAACTATCAAAAAACAAACAACAAAAGGATTTTTTTATGAGCATTAATGCATTAATGTTGAGTGCTTCTCGTGTCGGAAACTCGGCTTATTTAAGCCACACGATTGAACTTATCCGTCCATTAACACTGCCAGGGCAACAATGGCTGTTTATTCCCTATGCAGGAGTTAGTGTGAGTTACGATGAATATTTAGTTAAAGTACAAGCTGCACTAGAAGCCTTGCCAATTTCGATTGGCAGTATTCATCAATTTTCAGATCCTAAACAAGCGGTTCAAGATGCTGCAGGTATTTTGGTTGGCGGTGGCAATACGTTTCAACTGCTTAACGAGTTATATCGTTACGACTTAGTGCATTTACTACGTGAACAAATTGAAAATGGTATGCCATATGTAGGATGGAGTGCAGGATCAAACATTACTGGTGCCAGTATCCGAACCACTAATGATATGCCAATTGTCGAACCACCATCATTTACTGCATTAGGTATTTTACCATTTCAATTGAATCCACATTACACCAATTACCAAATGCCGGGTCATAACGGTGAAACTCGTGCACAACGTTTATTAGAGTTTACGATGGTAGATCCATTAACCCCGGTTATTGCAATCCAAGAAGGCAGTGCTCTATGGCGTCAAGGCGAGACACTGCAACTACTTGGCGATCAAGCGGCTTACTTATTCCTTGGAAAACAACAAGAAGTAGAAATTGCCGTTAACAGCGATTTGTCAGACTACCTATAATAGTATTATGCTCCTCCCATAATGAAATGAATTATCACAAATAAACCCGTTAGATTTAGCGAATGAATTCAACGGGTTTATGTGCATTCGTTATTCACTATCGTATTGATTTCTCTCACTCGGGATGTCGGTTAAATATTCGACAAACTCCACTTCAAATCCATTTGGGTCGATAAAATAACGACTTTTATAAGCAAGATTTTCAGCCCCCATAATGGCAACGTCAAAACCAACCAATGCTAAGCGCACAACCAAAGCCTCAATATTATCTACAACGTAAGCGAAATGTGCCAAACCCAATGCATTACTTTTAATATCACGCATATCACCCGTACCGGAATCATTTAGCGATAAATAATGATAATCGTCGCCAAAGTGAAGCCATTTTCGTGGTGTACCATGCCAAACAGACTCGCCCCCTCCACGTACCCGCCAATGAGGAAATGCCGCTTTATAAAAAACTAATGATTCATCTAGATCGTTCACAACTAAATTTAAATGTTCTAAGCGCATATTCTATCTCCTTATTATTGATGCGATACATCTTAATACCTCAAGTTAACTTGAGGTAAAGCGTTATTTTTGCCAGAATGTAAAATTTGGAGGAGAACAGTGTCAATAAATACAGAATTGAGTGTGGGCCAAGTGGCAAAACGTTGTGGCATGAATGTTTCGGCAATTCATTTTTATGAACAAAAAGGCCTAATAAGCAGTTGGCGAAATCAAGGAAATCAGCGACGCTACTCACGAGAAGTCATTCGCCGGATTTCACTCATCAAAGCAGCTCAACAATTAGGCATTTCTCTCGATGAGATACACTTGGCCTTTGCCAGCCTGCCAAATGGAAGAACTGCCACTAAACAAGATTGGATAAATTTATCTAACCAATGGAAACAGACGCTGACACTGCGGATTGCCAAGATGCAAAAATTGAAAGACTCACTCGAAGGCTGCATCGGTTGTGGTTGTTTATCCATGCAAAACTGCCCACTGTACAATCCCGATGATATTCTTGAAGAACAGGGCCCCGGTCCGGTACTGTTAAATAAAACATAAAAAAACCTAGTTTCAAAAGAAACTAGGCGACCTCTAAAAGCGTAAATAGGGGAGATAAAATAACGGACTGGAAACACGGCTTAAATGATCATTAACACTTAAGCCGCTAAGTTTATAAACCTAGGGCCTGTTGACCTTTCAAGGTTGTTTTTGCAGCGAATTGTTGGTCATTTGTACAAGGCAGAGACTTTGTGGTGTAGTTATTCTACATAAAAAGTCGATAACGCAGTAAAAATGACCAACAAACGCTGCCCGAAGGGTTCGGCTAAAAACGTTTTACTCTTTGTTGAGCGAATTTAGCTTAGATTGCTAGGCAGCAATCCGCTCGCCTCGATTAAAACGTTTTTATCTCGAACAAAATTTAACCTGCAAAGATCAACAGACCCTAACAATAACAGCCTAACTAAGCGTATTGGTTGCAGTGATATCAATTTTACGAGGTTTCATGGCTTCTGGGATTTCACGTACTAAATCAATATTGAGCAAACCGTGATCTAATTCTGCACCAACAACACGGACATAATCTGCTAGCTGGAAGGTCCGCTCAAAGCCACGCTCTGCGATACCTTGATGTAGATACTTGCGAGCGTCATTCTTGGCTGTTTTATTGCCTTTAACTAACAGTTTTTCGCCTTCGCTCATAATGTCTAATTCTGACATTGAAAAACCGGCTACGGCCATCGTTATCCGATAACGATTCTCACCCAAAAGCTCAATATTGTAAGGTGGATAACCACTATTAGCATTATTCGCCGCGGCATGTTCTGCCAATTGTGCTAATCGGTCAAAGCCAATTGCACTGCGGTAAAGAGGTGTTAAATCTGGAGATAGGTTAAAATTTCGCATGTTCATACCCTTGTCTAAAGCAATATGTAAAAAAATAATCACTCTCAATGTGAGTGGCATATTAATTTCACAGCCCTTTCGGCACTGTGTTAGCAAGTTTACTGAAACCTCAATCGAGCATTTCGTTAATCATTCCTGCTACAAAATTAGATATATGGACCACCGGCTAGATATCAAGTAAATATGATAAATATTTGCTGACAAGTAATAAAAAATAAATAAGTCATTAGGTTTATTTTTTTGCTAGATTAATTAAAACATTTGTTTTCCACTGGCACTAATGACTTTTGTCACTGGTAATTTGAATTAAATCCGTCACAATAATCGGCAATAAATAAAGATAAGTAAGGACACATTATGAACCCTGCAACAATGGCATTACTAATCCCTATTCTGGCCATTTTAGGCAGCTTTATCGTGAGTATAATGAAGCTTAGAGAACGCCAAACACGTGCGACCACAGAACAAGCCACAAACAATAAAGCACTGCATGATGAAATCGCATCCCTGCGCCAACGAATTGAAGTACTCGAACGTGTTGTTACCGAAGAAGCTTATGACTTAAAACAAAAAATTAATAACGCATAATCAAATGGCCAACACGATAAAGCCACCGTCTTGGTGGCTTTATCGTTTGAAAACTCAGTTAGTCATTTAACTCGTGAAGAGTATCTACTGACACTACTTACTCACTGCAATTGAACGACGAAAAAGAGCCAGACTGGAAGCAAAAAAGATTGCCCCTAAACCGATAATATTAAGTAACTCTGGCCACACAATACTGAAATCCGCACCGCGAAACACAACAGCCTGAGAAAATGCCATGAAGTGACGCGATGGAAAAATCCATGTAAAAGGTTGAATGATATCAGGTTGGCTTTCTATCGGAGTGATCCCCCCCGAGAGTAGCATCATGGGTATGATTACAATCATCAAAAGCAGTGCGAACTGCGCCATAGTACGGGCAATAGTACCAAGAAAGATACCGATTGCTGCGGCTGCGAACAAGTAGAGGGTCGTCCCGCCAAGTAATAGCCACCGGGACCCCGCAATGGGTACATCTAACAAGGTTTCGACCATGAAGAACAGCGACAATGAAAATGCAACCAAAACAATAAGCCCATTAGCCCATACCTTAGACATAATAATTTGAAATGAAGTCAATGGCATAACAAGTAAGTGCTCAATAGTGCCATGCTCACGTTCACGCAGTAATGCTGCGCCAGTCAGTATTATTGCCAGCAAGGTTACATTATCGAGTAGTGCGCCAATTGAGCTAAACCATGTCATTGTGCCATTAGGGTTAAACGCCCTTCGCTGAACTAAAGTGACAGGATAGATTGTCGTTTCATTGGAGCGATTAGCAAAAAAGTTCACTTCCTTGGTGATAATACTTTGAATATAGCTATTCCCTAGGCTCGCTTGAGTCACCGCAGTAGCATCAACATCAATTTGCACACTGGGTAAACGTCCATCACGAACATCAGCTTCAAACCTTGGTGGAATAGACACCACAAACATAAACCGATCTTGGTCCATTACTTCGTCAATCTCGGTTGCAGAAATTTGTTCAGCTAAATTAAAGTAAGGCGGATAGAAAGCGTTGGCAATGTTACGAGAAAGCCTTGAATGGTCTTCATCAACTATGGCAATAGACGCATTATTAACCGACTCACTAATGGCTGTTGACCGCGAATAAATCTGGGCGCTGAACAAGAAAATAATAAGCACGACCATAACAACGTCACCTAGAACGCTGCGCAATTCTTTAGTGCCGAGCCAGAAGATATTGCTCCAAGTTTTCATCAATTAAGCCTCCTGTTTTTTCAAACATACTGCAGCTAACACGACAAAGATTGGACCGTAAATCGATAGCATCATTAGGTCGCCTGTTAGGGAAAAGAAACTCAATCCTTTAGTAAATGCAGCAACACTCAAATGCATATAATAAGTCGCAGGCCACACCATACCGATAATATATCCACCACCTTCTAAGGTTGATGTTGGCTGAACCAATCCAGAGAAAAGTGCTGTTGGCAAAAGCGACACGATCGTGGTGGCAAAAACGGCGGTGACCTGAGTTTTGGTCAGTGCAGAAACAACTAGACCAATACCTGTTGAAGCGCACACGTAAAAAAATGCGCCTACGGTGAGCCCTAGTAGACTGCCCTTCAAAGGTACTTGTAATAAAAACACCACCAAGAAAGTCAAAATAAAAAAGTTAATCATACCAATGCCGATATATGGGATTTGCTTACCAATGAGGTATTCAAATTTATTGGTTGGCGTAACAAAAAAATTAGTGATCGTGCCGACCTCTTTTTCACGCGAAATACTGACGGCCATCAAAATGGCAGGGAAAAAAAGCAACAGCAAAGCAGGCGTTTTAGGCCCAATGGAATAAATACTCTCAAAAGAGGGGTTATAACGATAACGTGACTGGAGATCGACTTTATACAAAGCACTTGCATCAATACCAGCATCAGTCGCTAATTGTGTAAGATAGCGAATATAACCGCCTGTTACATATCCTTCTATTGTGCCGGCTCTAGTCGTATTAGCGCCATCAATCCATGCAGAAATGCTCGGCGTCTCGCCCTTTTTTAAATCACGGCCAAAACCCGCAGGAATTTCTATTGCTAGGGTTATATCATTAGACTGAAGACGTCTTTCCAGTTCATCCTTGCTTTGTAACGCTGGTCTTTCGATAAAATAATGTGATCCTTGAAAGGTACTTATATACAGACGACTCTCAGGTGTTTGGTCAAAATCTAGCACCGCAAAAGTAAGGTTCTCGATATCTAACGATATACCATAGGCAATAACAATCAGTAAAATTACACTGCCAAAAAAAGCAAACGCCAAACGAATCTTGTCACGCATTACCGCCATCATTTCAAGATAACTGTATGCCGACAACCGAGATAAACTAAAACCATGTCGCTTTGCTTTTGTTGGCTGTGAAGCTGTTAACGCTGATGATCCTCCAGCTTGGATAGAAGTAGGTTCTTCTGTAGTTGTTCCAATCGCTTCTTCCAGGTAACTGATGAATGCTTCTTCGAGCGAGGTTGCACCTTTGGCTTCTACTAAATGTTGAGGTTCATCATAAATAAGTACTTCACCAGCGTGCATCAGTGAAATGCGATCACAACGCAAAGCCTCATTCATAAAGTGAGTAGAGATAAATATGGTCACTTTATCTCTACGTGACAACTCAACGAGTAACTCCCAAAACTCGTCACGAGCAACAGGGTCCACACCTGAAGTCGGTTCATCAAGAATAAGCATTTCGGGTTCATGAATAACCGCTACAGCAAGTGAAAGACGCTGACGAATACCAAGAGGTAACGATGAAGCAAGCTCATCCATTTGTTTGCGCAGACCAAAACGGTCAACTAAAGTGTTTATTCGTTCTGTTGTCTTTGATGGGGAAAGATGAAACAAACGGGCATGCAAAGTTAAATTCTGTAAAACCGTTAATTCGCCATACAACGAAAAAGCTTGTGACATAAATCCGACACGCTTACGCATTTCCAGATCGTTCGCATCTACAGGTTTTCCAAATAATAAAGCCTGACCTTCAGATGCAGGTAAAAGACCTGTCAGCATTTTCATCGTGGTTGTCTTACCACACCCGTTAGAACCGAGAAAACCAAAGATTTCACCGGCCTGAATTTCGAAACTTACATTGCTAACAGCAGTAAAATCACCAAAACGTCGTGTTAACCCCTTGGCGATAATAGCCGGTGATGCATCCGTTTTGTTAAACGGTGGGATAACAAGATCTTGACCACTCCCCCGTTTATCTTCAGGAAGAAGCCGGACAAAGGTTTTTTCTATATTTTGGGAGTGGTTTTTGAGTTTTAATTCGGCTGGTGTACCTGTGTCGAGAACATGTCCGGCATCCATTGCAACCAACCAGTCAAAACCTTCAGCTTCGTCCATGTAAGCCGTGGAGACAATCACGCTCATGCTTGGCCTTTCATCACGGATTGCTTTAATTAATTGCCAAAATTGACGCCTAGATAAGGGATCTACACCCGTCGTTGGTTCATCTAATATCAACAGATCAGGATCATGAATAAGCGAACAGCAAAGCCCGAGCTTTTGTTTCATGCCTCCAGATAACTTACCTGCAGGCCTAGATAGAAAAGCATTGAGTCCCGTTGCTTTAGTCAAGCGATCGATACGCGTTTTCCGCTCAGAAGATCCCTGACCAAATAACTTGCCAAAGAAGTCTAAGTTTTCGGCAACACTCAACTCGCTATAAAGGTTCTTACCCAAACCTTGAGGCATATAAGCAATCCTAGGACCAACCTCAGAGCGATGACGTGCTGAAGCCATGTCACCTCCGAGTACCTCAAGACTGCCATGCTGCAACTTACGAACCCCCGAAATAAGGGCTAGCAGCGTCGACTTACCAACACCATCGGGACCAAGCAGGCCAACCATCATTCCTGAAGGAATGGTCAGTGACACATCTTCAATAGCATTCACTTTCTTATAGGTATGCGTAACACCCTTAATGCAGACGATAGGATAATCTTGTTGGTCCATGGTACGGCACCCACATTAGTTATTATTGACTGAGACGGGTTCTGCTTCCGGTGGTAATTTCTGAAGAAAGTCTGGCCACGGAGTCGGTTTTTCACCGGATTTTGTTGTCAAACGAATGTAAGCAACCCCACGAACCCCTGTCTTTACATCATCGATATGGCTCTGAACTAAATCTTGTGGGATACGCACCTTGACGCGAAACATAAGCTTTTCGCGTTCACTTAGTGTTTCAACTTGTTTAGGTGTAAATTGAGATTCGGGTGACACAAAACTGACAGATGCTGGAATAGCGAAATCCAAGATATCCAGTTTAATTCGAGCCTCAGCACCGATGGCAATATTATTAGCCTGGGCTGACGGTAAAAAGACTTCCATATACACATCGGCAAGGTTCACTACCGTTAGCACTTTACCACCACTCCCTAGGACTTCTCCGGGTTCGGCAAGTCGATAAATAACTCTACCAATAACAGGTGATTTGAGAACGCAATCGTCGATTTGAGTTTGAATTTCTGTCGTACTGGCTTTTAGGGCATCAACCATCCTTTCTCTATACACAAGGCCAGCTTTAGCAGCCTCTAAGGCTGCTTTGGCAACGGCAACCTGACTGACACGAGTATCATAGGTTTCTTTACTTATGTGGTTTTCTTTTACTAATTGCCTAGCTCGAGACATCTCTTTTTCAGCTAAAATAAGCTCAGCCTTAGCCTGATCTATGGAAGCCTTAGCTGATGCAACTTGACTTTCGGCACTGGCAACATTCGCTTCGGCACCCAAAAGTTGTGCACGCAGCTGATCAGTGTTAATTTTGGCAACAACCTGTTTAGGTTGGATAAGGTCACCTTCCTCAGCTAGAATACTATCAACTCGGCCGGCAATTTTTGTTGATATATCAACCTCTACAGCTTCAATTCTGCCGTTACCAGAGGCAAAATCAGCGGGTAATGCTGGTACTTGAAAAGACTGCCATACCCACCAACATCCAGCGATGATGATAATTAATACACCACAAAATAGGGCTTGCTTAACTGTGTTATTCATTGTCTAAAAATCCTTCTTATTTTAACAACATATATGTTATACCCATTCCAAAAACTATCTGCTCACTGAGGAGAAACTCAGCCCTTCCAGCATCTGACCATCATAAATGATGGAAGGAACAAAATAGACGGCACTGTCTTAAGCAAGAACCCCTCACTAGGGGCCACTGCGTTAATGAAATTGATATAAAAAGCAGGAAAACAATCGCATCAACGACTGCAGAGTAATGGTCCTTTTACCCTTCAGCTTTATTAAATTTGCTATCGTCTCAGCATGCTTAGATTCAAACCATCTAAAGATTGAGTGGCCTGTTGGAAAGCTTAATTAGGCATAAAGAAGTCGCACACATACTGTGGAGGAGGTTGTTTATTATCGACCTAGAGCGGGTCAGAACTGTAGACTAATCCGGTGCAAGATTGGAAAAACACCTCACTTTACAACTTTATCCAGATACCACTTATCTATATATTTTTATTGTACTCGCAGGATTTGCAAGTAGCTATAAGAAAAGTGCCAATGGTTAACAATAAACCGTACACATATAAAAACGAGAAATTCGTTAGATTTTCTAACAAAATTATGGCGTAAACTTAGATGAAGATCTCATTTTTGGAAGTGATATTATACCGATTCAATCTTTATGTATGACTTCTCTTACTGATAAAGAAATACTTAACCTCTCCAAACAAGAAAAAAATGCGAATAAAAAAATACGTTTACTCGCGTTGCGACTTTCCTGCAAATTAACAACCGCTCAGAAGTCGCCAGACGCTTAAATGTCAGTCGCCGTAGTGTCAACGATTGGGTATCTAACTATTTAAACCAAGGGTTAGCAGGTCTTGATGACAAACCTCGCTTAGGTAAAA
>NZ_JBSQBN010000062.1:0-26516 GCF_053850585.1 Shewanella sp. A22 | reverse complement strand
ATTACATACTAAAGCACTACAATACAAAACGTGGTCATAGTTATAACAATTATATGACACCAACAGCTGCCGAAATGGCAGCATAAAAACGCCCCCTGTTTGTGTACAGTTTTACTTGACCACATCAAAAGCGCTTGTCCCCCTTTGCAAAACCTCAGCGTTCCGGCAACGTTTTCGCTTTTTAACCAAACAATAGCAGCGAAAAATTACGACGGAAAATTATCTAGCTTTTGACCGCGTTTGTAGCCAGCCTCGGCATTAAAACTAATAAGAGAAATACCTGATCTGCGTTGACTCCAAAACAAATTAGGAGGAAATTAGTAGTGCAGGGAACAAAAAAACAAGCAGTTTTTGGTGGGTAATAAAGGTCGAAATCTAACACAAAGCGCTACATTCGTTCCCTTTGGTCACTGGGCCAAAAAACTGCACTGTTAACTGATAATCGTGCAGTTAATATCATTATGCTTAACGTTAGGTTGTATGACATTAATAGGGCACTTGCTAAAGACTTTTTATCCAGAAGGAGTGCATTATGAATAGCAAACTCAATCATGATTATAACGATCACCAACTCGACCATAGTGACCATAAACATGACCACTTAGAGCATCAACAATGGCAAGCCGACCACAGAAACTGGCGTATTGAGCACAGCAAGTTGCTCGCTACCCTGCACAGCATCGAAGCCGAAATTCACCAACATGAAGCGCAAATTCTCGCGCATGAGCACGAAATCATGACTCATGAAATTGAGATTACACGCCATGAAAAATTAATTAGTGCACATGAACGCTCGGGTGAACGAGGTGGGCATAATGGTGCTCAGGTTAACCATGATACTCAACATAAGGCTCATAACGCTTTTGCGAGTAATCATGAGCAATTAAAACAACGTCATCTGTCAATTTGCCATAAGTTAAAAGGGCTGAATCTGTCCTGATGAGCGAAAATCGTTCGTTAATAAACTTGATTGCAACGGCTGTTGGGGTTGACGTCGCTAAAACACATCGAATTACTAGCTGAAGTCAATGCTTTGCTGCGGGAGCGTTACTCTGAAGTTTAGTCGTTACAGAGTAACGCTTATTAATGGATGCATTTACAAGTTTTTGCAATAAGTGTTCATACTTTAATTGCTTCTTATTTCGCAGGAATAAGCATGAAAACCATTGGTATGATTGGCGGTATGAGTTGGGAGTCAACGCAAAGTTATTATTAGGCGATTAACCAGTGGGTTAAGGCGGCTTTAGGTGGGTTACACTCAGCGAAGATTTGTTTGTACAGTGTTGATTTTGCAGAAATTGAAGCTCTGCAACATCAAGGGCTATGGGATGAAACAGCCAAGATATTAGCTGATGCCGCTGTTGCGGTTGAAGCCGGTGGTGCAGATTTTGTGATTATTTGTACCAATACCATGCACAAAGTGGCTGATGAAATACAGTCGAAAATCTCTATCCCGATTTTGCATATTGCTGATGCGACCGCTAAGGTGGGCTTGTTAGGTACCCGATTTATCATGGAACAATGCTTTTTCAAACACAGGATTAGCGACAATTATCCCATTGAAGTGATAGTGCCCAACGAAGATGACCAAACGAGAATTCATGATGTGATATATCAAGAGTTATGTTTAGGCAAAATTAACACGCAATCACGAGAGTCTTATTTAGCCATTATCGATAAGCTCTTTGCTCAAGGCGCACAAGCGGTGATTTTAGGTTGTGCTGAAATTGGCTTGTTAGTGCAACAGCAACACACCCAAGTACCAAATCCATGCTAACAGTGCAGTATCGATGGTATTAGCATAAATAACGCCTTAAGCGAGGTAGCACTTAAGGCGTTGTGTATTAACGTTTAACAATAAAACTAGTCTTTATAAGCACGGCCATAAAAACTGTCTAATAACACTTGTTTAATTTCGCTTATTAATGGATAGCGAGGGTTCGCACCAGTACATTGGTCGTCAAATGCATCTTCAGCGAGCTCATCTAATTTGGCGATAAAGTCTGCTTCATTGACGCCTGCATCTTGAATAGAAGCAGGGATCCCAATGGTCTTCTTAAGCTGTTCTATTTTCTCAATCAGCTTTTCAACCTTTTGCTCATCTGTTTTACCACCAAGTTTTAAGTGCTCGGCAATTGCAGCATAACGACACAGTGCCTTAGGACGATCGTACTGACTAAATGCTGCTTGCTTGGTTGGCATATCAGTCGCGTTGAAACGGATTACGTTTGAAATTAATAACGCGTTGGCTAAGCCATGTGCTAAGTGAAACTCAGCTCCCAATTTGTGTGCCATTGAGTGGCAAACACCTAGGAATGCGTTAGCAAAAGCAATACCTGCTATTGTTGCACCGTTATGTACTTTCTCGCGGGCGACAGGGGATTTTGCACCAAATTCATAAGCGTCTGGTAAGTATTTTACTAGTAAATCAAGAGCTTGTAATGCCTGGCCGTCACTGTATTCGTTTGCCATTACACTGACATACGCTTCTAATGCGTGAGTCACCGCGTCAATACCGCCAAATGCGGTTAACGACTTAGGCATGTCCATCACAAGGTTGGGATCAACAATCGCCATACTAGGCGTCAGTTCATAGTCTGCAATAGGATATTTTTTACCTGTTATTTCATCTGTTACTACCGCAAATGGAGTGACTTCTGAGCCTGTACCTGATGTAGTTGGAATAGCAACCATTTTGGCTTTACGGCCCATTTTAGGAAACTTGTAAATACGTTTACGGATATCCATAAAGCGTAAGGCTAAGTCTGCAAAGTCAACATCTGGGTGTTCGTACATGACCCAGATGATTTTCGCTGCATCCATTGGCGAACCGCCGCCTAATGCAATAATGACGTCGGGTTGAAAGCTGTTAGCCACTTTAGCACCTTGACGAACAATGGCTAATGTTGGGTCGGCTTCGACTTCGTAAAAGATTTCTGTTTCTAGCCCTTGTGCTTTTAAAATTTTTAAGGTTTCGTTGCAATAGCCATTATTGAATAAGAATTTGTCGGTAATGATTAAAGCGCGTTTTTTGTCGTCTAGCTCTTCTAGGGCAATGGGTAAACTGCCACGACGGAAGTAGATTGATGACGGAAGCTTATGCCACAACATGTTTTCAGCCCTTTTAGCGACCATTTTTTTGTTAATTAAGTGACTTGGGCCAACGTTTTCAGAAATTGAGTTACCCCCCCATGAGCCACAACCTAAGGTTAACGATGGTGCTAACTTGAAGTTATATAAGTCACCAATACCGCCTTGTGAGGCAGGAGTGTTAATTAAAATACGCGCGGTTTTCATTCTAAACCCAAAAGCTTTAACGCGTGCTTCTTGGGTGTCTTGATTTGTGTATAAACCAGAGGTATGGCCAATGCCACCTAAGGTGACAAGGGCCTCAGCTTTGTCCATTGCATCGTTAAAGTCTTTGGCTTTGTACATACCCAATAATGGAGATAACTTTTCATGGGCGAATGCTTCAGCTTCATTAATGTTTATGACTTCACCAATCAATACTTTGGTATGACTTGGTACAGTGAAACCTGCCATAGAAGCAATTTTGACGGCACTTTGGCCGACAATATCTGCATTCAATCCGCCATTTTTAAGAATGACATTTTGCATTGCTGCTGTTTCGGCTTTTGATAACATATAGCCGCCGTAGTGTGAAAAACGTTCTTTGACTTGCTTATATATGCTGTCTACCACAATCACGGCTTGTTCAGACGCACACACCACACCGTTGTCGAAGGTTTTAGACATTAAAATTGAACTTACTGCACGTTTAATGTCTGCTGTTTCATCAATTACTATAGGGGTATTACCGGCGCCGACACCAATAGCAGGTTTACCTGACGAGTAGGCCGCTTTCACCATTCCAGGGCCGCCAGTCGCAAGGATTAGATTAATTTTATCGTGAGTCATTAATTGATTTGATAGTGCAACGCTGGGTTGATCTATCCAGCCAATAATATCTTTTGGTGCACCTGCGGCAACTGCGGCTTCTAGTACAATTTTTGCCGCGGTTGTGGTTGAATTTTTGGCTCTTGGGTGGGGTGAAAAGATAATGCCGTTACGGGTTTTTAAACTGATTAAGGCTTTAAAAATGGCTGTTGAGGTTGGGTTGGTTGTTGGTACAATACCACATATTATCCCTACTGGTTCGGCGATAGTAATCGTACCAAAGGTTAAATCTTCAGATAAAATACCGCAGGTTTTTTCATCTTTATACTTGTTGTAAATGTATTCAGATGCGAAGTGGTTTTTAATTACCTTGTCTTCAAGTACCCCCATTCCTGTTTCTGTTGCAGCCATTTTCGCCAATGAAATTCGTGCATCGGCTGCCGCAAATGCTGCGGATCTGAAAATAATGTCAACTTGATCTTGACTAAAATTTGCAAACTGAGCTTGTGCTATTGCAACGCGTTCGACTAATTGGTCAAGCTCTTGGGTGTTGGTGACAGTCATATTGCTTTCCTCAAAAATATTCAACAAATCTTTTTTGCAAAATATTCTTTGTTAATAAAATTACATCTTTTAGGGTCGATATGTTGTGATACTGACCACAAAATGATGGTTTGTGTAATTTTGTTACGGATTTTGAGGGTTTATATCTTTATAAAGGTATAACTATTTAGTGGTCAAAAAAACATTTTAATGATGCTGGAAAAAGCTAATCCACAGTCATGCTTTTAAAAGGCGCAATATTAGTACTAGGGCCTGTTATATGGTTATGACTACATTAATGCAGTCAATATCGGCTAGTTGAGTTATTTATTGTTCTTAATTTAAAACTGATTAATCTCAAATGGTTACAATAGTGCGTTTTATAAGCTACTTAGACATAAAATAAAATAGACTGTTGAATTTAATAATTTTTTACTGTTGATAACGCTTAATAAGTAATCGCTAAACTTAATTTTGCTTATTTAACACGTGAAATGTGATTGACATCAATAAATAGAAAAGAGAATATGCTCAACGAAAGGGCAAATGCTCAGGTGTGGGGCAAAAGCCTAGTAATGGTCTTAAGCATTTGCCAATAAAAAGCTTAGACAATAAAGGTAAGTAAACCCATAGTAAACGGTTTAGACATTTAAGGTTATTGAGATTCATTTAGGTATTCAATATGGCGAGTTTTATGGACACAAATACACAGTTAGTCATTTTTGATTGCGATGGTGTTGTCATTGACAGTGAAGTGTTAAGTGCCAATGTATTAATCGAAAAGTTAGCAGCGTACGGTGCTCATATCGGCATGCCTTTTGTTCAACAACATTTCTTGGGATGTCAATTTGCAACTGTTGCTGCAAAAGTTAACACATTATTATCCATCACATTGCCTAACGATTTTGAAGCCCAGTACCGTGAACAACTTTTGCAAGTATTCGAACACAATTTAACCGTTACAAACGGGATTATATCGGTACTAGCTCAATTAGCTGTACCTTGTTGTATTGCTACAAGTAGCAGTTTGACAAGAACAACCAAGGCCCTGTCAGTTGTTGGATTAACCAATACGTTTAACGATAACGTGTTTACGGCCAGTGACGTAAAAAATGGTAAGCCAGCGCCCGATTTATTTTTACATGCAGCGAAAAGCATGGGGGTGGCACCAGAGCATTGCTTAGTCATTGAAGATAGTTTTTTTGGCGTTAGTGCCGCAATTGCAGCCAATATGCCGGTGATCCATTATGTAGGTGGTGGTCATATAGTTGATAGCATGGGAAATGACTTACACCCAGTATCACAAGCATATCCAATGGTTCCAGTACTACATCATTGGAATCAGTTTAAGCATTTAATACCAACCTTAGTGCGTTGATATTGAATATAAGGAATATCATGGACCATAAATCAAATTCAGAGTTAGCGCGTTTAGAAGATGCAGCACGAGCAGCTTGGTTATATTACGTGGCAAAAAATACTCAGGATGAAATAGCACAAAAGTTAGACGTTTCAAGACAGTCTGCGCAAAGGTTAGTTGCGCTGGCGGTAAGTGAAGGGTTAATTAAAGTTCGTTTAGAGCATCCAATTGCAACGTGTATGGAGTTAGGACAACAGCTTAAGCAAGTATTCAATCTTGTAGAGTGTGAAATTGTACCTAGTGATCCCGCTGACGAACGTTCTGTACATGGTTTAGCACAAGCCAGTGCATCGGTTTTAGAGCGTTATTTAAAATCAGAACAACCTAAGACGTTGGCATTTGGTACCGGTAGAGCATTAAAAGCCTGTATTGATGAATTACCTTCTATGCAGTGCCCGCAACATAAAATTGTGTCGTTACTTGGCAATATGATGTCAGACGGTTCAGCATCAGCATTTGATATCGTCATTAGTATGGCTAATCGTGTGCAGGCAAAGCACTACCCAATGCCTTTACCTGTGTTTGCATATTCAATAGCAGAAAAGAAATTGTTACATGAATTAACACCAGTAAAAAGTATCTTAGCGTTAATTGATCAAGCTGATGCTACATTTGTTGGAGTAGGGCAAATGAGTGAATTATCCCCCTTAATGCTTGATGGATTTATCGACCAGACTCAATTAAATGAATTAGTTTCAGAAAACGCAGCAGGCGAAATAATCAGTTGGGTTTATGACCAACAAGGTAAATTGTTGAATCATCCTATTAATCAATTAGTGATGAGTTCACCATTAACTCCGAATACTAACAAACCTGTTTATGGTATTGCTGCTGGGGAAAGTAAAGTAGATGCTATTTATGCCGCATTATCCGGTAGGCTCATTAATTCACTAATTACCAACGAATATACAGCTAAAAAAATATTAGCTAGAGTAAATAACAATAAATAGTAAGCAAAATAAATAGTAACTAATCAATAAGACCGTGATCTAAATGGGGTTATTATTTCTCATTGTTAGAAATAATAAATAGTCAGTCAAGGTAAGTGGTTTAATTTAATCATCGATTTTTGATGAGGGATTAATTTACCTGTAAGAACAGGAATATAAAAATAATGACAACAAATCAACAAGATCATTCATTCGACCAAATGAATGAAGAGCAACTACCCGTTGCAAAAAATAAACTCCATGGTTGGAAACACTTTGCGGGTTTATATGCAGGGGAGCATGTAGCTGCAACCGAATTTGTTATCGGTGCAACTTTTGTCGCTTTGGGTGCGTCGACCATAGATATTCTATTAGGTTTATTAATTGG
Source organism: Shewanella sp. A22 (assembly GCF_053850585.1). Lineage (NCBI taxonomy): Bacteria > Pseudomonadati > Pseudomonadota > Gammaproteobacteria > Alteromonadales > Shewanellaceae > Shewanella > Shewanella sp. A22. The sequence continues at coordinate 19,339 of NZ_JBSQBN010000062.1, read as the reverse complement.
TAACTTGCTAGCAATGTGTTCGTGGTGGTTGTTAACGGCACCAATTGCGGTGGAAACGCGATTAAGTTTATATAACTACCTGAACAAAATTGCTGGCGACTCAATGACTAAGCTGTATAACTGGGCTAATGTAATTATTTTCTCAGTCATATCAGCCGCCATGATCACTGTATCGTCGACAGCGGTTCGTTTTTTATTCGACATTCCCGCTCAATTAAATTGGTACCCCAGTAGTTTATGGTTTGTGATGATTGTTTTAGCTGTGGGTTCAATCGTTGTAGTCGTTGCCATGTATGGGTTTTCAACGGTTGCGGATTTTTCTAAAATTTGTGCACCCTGGTTATTTGTTATCTTCATTGCGGGCTCATTCACTTTATTCCCAGCATTATCGAATCATGTCATTGGCAGCACCACATTAACCGGCTGGCATGATTTTATGACAATTGGTGACAGCTCAATTTGGACTGGTGTAAACGATAAGGGCGAGCCTGGAATTGGATTACTCGAAGTGATTGGTTTTGCTTGGGCTGCTAACTCAATTACTCACTTTGGCTTAATCGACATGGCTATTTTCCGCTTCGCGAAGCGTAAAAGTTATGGTTTATTTTCAGGTGTTGGGATGTTCTTCGGCCATTACTTAGCATGGATTTCTGCTGGTATTATGGGCGCTGGCACCGCGGTACTATTAAAAACCACTATTACTCAACTTGATCCTGGTGATGTTGCTTATCATGCGTTAGGTTTTTCAGGCTTTGTCATTATCATTATCGCAGGTTGGACGACCGCTAACGCTAATTTATACCGTGCAGGTCTTGCTGCGCAGTCAATCTTTGTTAGTCAATCTCGTGAACGTACCACAGCTATTGTTGGTTTAGTCACTGTGGTGATTGCGTGTTTCCCGTTTGTGTTTTCGCAGATGTTACCGTTACTGACCTATGCTGGCCTATTAGTTGTACCAGTCGGTGGTATTGTGTTTGCTGAGCACGTATTGTTTCCTAAAATTGGACTAACTCGTTATTGGGCAAAATATCAAAATCTGTCTAAAAGCACACCCGCAATTGCATCTTGGGCATTAGCGTTAGTGTTTGGGTTTGGTTTAAATAGTCTCGATATAATTTCATTTTACTACTTATTTATACCAACGTGGATATTCACCATTATTATTTATACCGTATTGGCTAAAAAATATGGTGCAGATTTAGATTATACAGATGCCATATTATTAGATGAAAAAGAACAGCAACAAATTGCTGAATATCAATATGAAATGGCCAAAGACGATACACCACAAATTGAAGACTCAAGTAAGTTAACTCTATTATTAAATGGCTTTGCGTTTGTATCATTAGTTGTTATTAGTATATTGGCCGTTAACGTTATGTTTTATAGTCCAACGATGGAAATATATACCGATAATAAATCCTTATTTGAAACAGTTTGTTTTGCTTGTACTGTCATTTATTTTAGTTGTTCATATGTCGCCCTGAAACGACATAAAAAATTAAATTTATAATCTAATATTATTGACTCAAGTCTAATGATGTTAATAAAACATGAGGCTTGAGTTAGCAGTGTTATTTCATCGAGATAACACATACATCCATATTGTATAACTATTTTATGAGGCACTATCCGTCATGGATCATTCTCAACAATCAAGCGTTCAACTTAACTCGTTAAACCAACAAAGTTTGTCAACATTAGCGACTAATGTTGATGTGCCAAAATATGATCGTAGCAAGTTAACAGCTGGGATAGTGCATATTGGGGTAGGCGGTTTTCATCGTGCTCACCAAGCCATGTATATCAATGAGTTATTGAAGCAACCAGGTTCTGAGTCTTGGGCGATTTGTGGCGTCGGTTTGTTAGAAGCTAACCGTAGTTTACGTGATGTGTTGGTAAAACAAGACTATTTGTACACTTTAACGGTACGTCACCCAAATGGTCAGATTGATCATCAAGTGATGGGCTCTATGATTGATTTTCTATTTGCCCCTGACAATAAACAGCAGGTCATTGATAAACTTGTCAATCCTCAAACCAAAATTGTGTCATTAACCATTACCGAAGGTGGTTACAACTTTAACCCAGCTACTGGTGAGTTTGATTATAGTAACAAAGACATTATTCATGACATGAACCATCCTGAAGACCCGAATACGGCATTTGGATATTTGACCGCCGCATTAAAGCAACGCAAAGCTCTCGGTATGAAGCCTTTTACAATCCAGTCTTGTGACAACATTCAGCACAACGGCGATATGACCCGTAAAATGCTATTGGCGTTTGTGAATAAAAATGACGTTGATTTAGGGCAATGGATTGAAGCAAATGTCGCATTTCCAAATGCGATGGTTGATCGGATTACCCCTGTAACAACGAAAGCAGATATTGAATATGTTGCAAACACGTTACACATTAACGATGAATGGCCAATCACGTGCGAAGCTTTCACTCAATGGGTCATAGAAGACAACTTTAGTGATGGCCGTCCAGCGTTAGATACCGTTGGTGCGCAATTTGTCAATGACGTGACGCCATTTGAAAAAATGAAGATCCGTTTATTAAACGCAGGCCATTCAGTATTAGGTCTACTCGGTTCTATACAGGGTTTTGCGACCATTGATGAATCAGTATCAGATCCATTATTTGCAGCCTACTTACGTCGTTTTATGGACGATGAAGTTACGCCGTTAATTGAACAGCTAGAAGGGATTGATTTAACACAATATAAAGACACCTTAATTGAGCGTTTTGCCAATCCAAACATTAAAGACAGCTTAGCGCGTATTTGTTTAGAAAGTTCAGCCAAATTGCCAAAATTTATTATCGCTACTATTCACGAAAATATTGCATTAGGCCGTGATACTTCATTGGCAACGTTAGTCATTGCGACCTGGTGTTTATACAGTGACAAACGTGTCGATCAACAAGGGAAAGCGTTAGATATTAACGATCAAATGTCTACTCAGTTACATGAATTTTCCAGTAAAACAGCACAAGATCCGTTAGCTTTTTTACAGTTAACCGATTTATTTGGTGATCTCAACAATCAAGCGAGTTTCTGTAAAGATTATCGTCAAGCGATTACAGCCCTATATCTGCCGGGTAGCGATATTAAAACAATCATGCAAGCAAGATTACAAGCGAAGAGTTAATTATGAGTAATAGCGTATTAATGAGTCATAAAGCCACAATTGATATTAATATCACCTGCTTTGGTGAAGTATTGTGGGATTGTTTCCCTGATGGTAAACGTGTTGGTGGTGCACCTTTAAATGTGTGCGTTAGACTTAATGCTTTGGGCATCAAGGGGTCAATGATCAGTGCCGTTGGCGATGATCAATTAGGCCACGAATTACTGAGTTTTATTGATGAACGTGGTGTTAATCGCGATGGTATCGCCATTGACCCAATCAATAGTACCAGCACAGTCCAAGTCACTTTAGATAAAAATGGTTCAGCATCTTACGAAATCGTCGCCGATACCGCTTGGGATAATGTGGTTTTGACCGATGCTATTATCGAACAAGTCAATCGTGCTGACGTATTGGTTTTTGGCAGTTTAATTGGGCGAAGTGCTGTGTCTTTCGCTACGTTAACAGCCTTAGTGGAGCAGGCGTCGTTTTCGGTGTTCGACGTTAACTTACGAGCACCGCATTACCAAATTGAAAATGTAGTTAATTTGATGAAAAAAGCTAATTTCATCAAATTAAATGATGATGAGCTCTATGAAATAGCACAAGCCATGGGCTCACCATATAATTCATTAGAGCAAAACTTGGATTTTATTGCTGGACAAACCCAAACTCAATACTTGTGTGTGACTAAAGGCAGTCATGGTGCATTACTGAGTGTTGCAGGGCAGAAGTATTATAATTCAGGTTACTTAGTCAATGTTGTGGATACTGTTGGAGCAGGAGATTCATTTTTAGGATCGTTATTGTATCAATTATGCAGTGATGGTGATCCGCAGTATGCTGTTGACTTTGCTTGCGCCGTAGGTGCTATGGTTGCCCAGTCTCATGGTGCAACACCAATTCTTGCGTTAAGTGATATCCAAGCGTTTATGCAGCCGAATAACGTTTATGTAACAAATGAGGTATGAAAAAGTGAAGTGTCGTGTGTAGTTTGGGTTAGTTCCCCTTTAGTTGACCCATTAGCGCTTGGTTGCATAACCCAGCGCTTTTTTTCGTCTAATTATTGTTCGTTACTTAACTCTAAAATACCTGCGGTTTTAGAACCGAATAACTGTTGATGTAAGCGGCCTGCAAATTCATCAGTCATCCCTGAAATATAATCAGCAATAACGCGCATTGGATTTGTTTGTTCTGAGGTTGCTGTTAACCATCGTTCGCGGGTATTTAATGGCAATAAACGTTCTGGATCTGACGCAAACGCTTCAAATAATTCCATTACAATTTGTTGTCCTTTGTATTCAAGCATTTGTATCTCTGGTTTACGTATAACGTATTTAAACACTAGCTGTTTTAAGACATGTAAGGTACTGGCAAAGTCAGGTTGTAACTCAGCATTGTATTTCAACAAATCAGCGTGAAAGTTTTGGTTGGTATGAATACTGATTGCGGTAACAAACCCATTGACGAGTGTGCCGATGGCATCCTTACGAAGATGGTGTTCATGGGAAAATAATTTATTACCAATTCGTGCTATTTCATGCTTTAACCATTCATCGTTAATGTCGCGTAATTGGTCAACAACATCAACTTGCCATTGGTGCTGATTAACAATGCCCATGACGATAGCATCTTCTAAATCATGGACAGCATAAGCAATGTCATCTGCTAATTCCATGATGGAACAATCCAACGATTTGAACCGTGTTTTAAAGTGTGGATAAGTTGCATTCACTAAGCTTTGTTCACTGCTGATAAACAGTTTGCGGTCATTGTTATCAAGTGCAGATAACACCCAATCAATAATGGAACTGTCATCATCAAACAACCCTTTAACGGGTGGCCATTCAGACGGTTTTAATTGTCTGTGATTGGCTATGTCAGGTCGTTGCAAATCAATGAATAATTGTGAATGGGGCGCGGGATATTTCATGATACCCAGTAAAGTCCGGCGAGTGAGGTTCATCCCCCACGATGGCGTATAGGGTTCTAAGCGAGTCAAAATTCGAAATGTTTGTCCATTGCCTTCAAAGCCACCGTGATGGCGCATCATGTAATTTAACGCAACTTCGCCACCATGACCAAAAGGTGGGTGTCCAATATCGTGGGCTAGGCAAATAGACTCAATGAGGCTCATTGAATTGAGTAAATACCTTAGTTCCGGATATTTACGGCGTAATTGAGCGGTAATGCCCGTACCTATTTGCGATACTTCTAAGGAATGTGTTAACCGAGTTCGATAAAAATCATTCATGCCAACACCTAATACTTGGGTTTTGGCTTGTAAGCGCCGAAAAGCAGCAGAATGAAGTATTCGAGCACGGTCCCGTTGAAATGGGCTGCGATGATCATTACGGCGTTGCTTATCTTCACCTAATAAACGTTGATGCCACATATTGTCTTGCTGTTCTGTTGTCGTATTAGGCATAAGCATCCTTACAGCATTTGATTAATTTCATCTAAATTTAACGTAAAACTAGGGATAAAACAGTCTCTAAAGTAACGTACAGCCGGATTAGGGTTAGCATTGAGCATTTGTTCTAAGCGCTTACGGGCACTGTTAAACTCGCTGTTACCGGCTTTTTGTTCTTCTAAGCATTTAAGATAGGCGCACAAGGTATCAGCCGCTTTGACGATGGCTTTATATTGTGGATCGGCTTCGTCACTAATAAATAAACTGCGGTAGTCTTCTTTAAACTCATCGGGTACCATTTCGAGCATACGTTGTTCTGCTATCGCTTCAATTTTCTTGTATTCGGCTTCTATTTCTTTGTTGAAGTATTTAACTGGTGTAGGTAAATCACCCGTTAAAATTTCACTGGCATCATGATAAATAGCTATAGTTGCGGCTTGGTTAGCATCTAAATTGGTCGCAAACTTTTTATTGCTGATGATGACTAATGCATGGGCAACCATAGCGACTTGTAATGAATGTTCTTGTACGTTTTCACGGCGCACGTTATACATTAACGGCCAACGTTGAATTAGCTTCATTCGAGCTAGATGGGCAAATAGATGGCTCATGAGACTCCTTACTGCGCTCAATAGATTCTGTCAGCTTACATGAGCTTATCAATAAAAAAAAGCGACTGTTCAGTCGCTTAGTATTTTATTTCATAAAGAGGGGGCTACTGTCGGTAGTCTTCTAAAAATTCACCAAATTCGACAAGGGCTTTAGTTAAATCTTCTTTATGGGGTAAGAATACCACTCGAAGGTGATCTGGCTCTGGCCAGTTAAATGCACTACCTTGTACAAGAAGGATTTTTTTGCTCTTTAATAAATCAAGTACTAGGCGTTCATCATCACGTAAATTGAATTTTTTCATGTCCAATTTCGGAAACGCATACAAGGCACCTTTGGGTTTTTTACAACTCACCCCAGGGATTTGATTCAGTAAATCGTACACTGCATCACGTTGCACGGTTAAGCGGCCAGTAGGTAAAATCAATTCATTAATTGACTGATAACCGCCTAAAGCTGTTTGAATGGCATGTTGATTAGGAACGTTGGCACACAAGCGCATTGAAGCAAGCATTTCTAAGCCTTCGATATAGCTTTTAGCGGCTTTTAAATTGCCTGATAACATCATCCAACCGACACGAAAACCTGCCGCGCGATAGGCTTTCGATAAGCCATTAAAAGTAATCGTTAAAATATCATCCGATAAACCTGCCGCAGGAATGTGTTTGGCTTCATCATAGAGGATTTTGTCGTAGATTTCGTCGGCGAATAAAATCAAATTGTGTTGCCGACAAAGCTCAATAACCCGTAACAATAATTCTTTACTATACACTGCACCAGTTGGGTTATTAGGATTTATCAACACAATTGCACGGGTGCGACTGCTGATTTTACTGATGATGTCATCTAAGTCTGGAAACCAATCGGCTTCTTCGTCGCAGCGATAATGTACGGCTTTTCCACCGGCTAAGTTAGCCGCAGCAGTCCATAGCGGATAATCAGGCGAGGGGATAAGTACTTCGTCATCGGCATTCAGCAATCCTTGCATGGCCATTACTATCAATTCTGATACACCATTACCTATGTAAATATCTTCAATATCGACGCCAAATATACCTTGCGCTTGATAGTGTTGAACAATGGCTTTACGGGCAGAAAATAATCCTTTTGATTCGCAGTAACCTTGGGCACTCGGAAGGTTCAAAATGACGTCGCGAACAATTTCTTCTGGCGCTTCAAATCCAAACGGAGCTGGATTACCAATATTCAATTTTAAAATACGGTGACCTTCGTCTTCTAAGCGGCGGGCTTCTTTGTGTACGGGTCCGCGAATGTCATAACAAACGGAATCAAGCTTATTGGATTTGATAATGGGTCGCATACTACTACTCTCAATAACTAAATACGGCTTAAGTTAGCGAACCATAACGAATTTATTGATATTGTGAAAGAGGCAAATGAGGAAAATGAACAATAATATTAGTGATAAATGCTGATTTTAACAGTAAATTAGCCTTTGCTTTAGTGTTTTACGCTGCTTTTTGTGGTTCTTTTGTTCTTTTATCATGTTTAATCACAAAAAAGCCAGCACTACGTGCTGGCTTTTACTGAGTTAACTTGTGTTATTACTATTTAGCTAATAACCAACATTTACCCAAATTAAACGCGCTTCTTGAACTCGCCTGTACGAGTATCAATTTCAATCTTGTCACCAACTTTAACAAAATCAGCAACAGTAACAGTACCGCCACCAGTAATTGTTGCTGGCTTCATAACTTTACCTGATGTATCACCACGAGCAGAAGGTTCTGTGTAGATAACTTCACGAACGATATGAACAGGTAATTCAACAGAAATGGCTTTACCTTCATAGAAGGTAACTTGGCACATGTCTTCCATACCATCGATGATATACGCAGCTGCATCACCGAGGTTGTCAGCTTCAACATCATATTGGTTGTATTCTTCATCCATGAATACATACATAGGATCTGAAAAATATGAGTAAGTACAATCAAGACGTTCTAAAATGATGTCGTCTAATTTGTCTTCACCCTTAAAAGTTTGTTCAGTGCCAGAATCTAACAATACGTTTTTTAATTTTAACTTAACGATTGCAGCGTTACGGCCAGAACGAGTTGTTTCAGTCTTCTGAACAACCCATGGGCTGCCATCTAACATGATCACGTTACCAGGACGGATTTCATGAGCAGTTTTCATTTCACTATTTCCTATATATTTGGACTTTTTTTATTTATCGAGCAGTATCTTAGGTATTGTTAACGAATTGAACGAGTCGACTCGCAAGATCTGCATCATTTAACGCGTTAATCGGCCATTTAATAGCATGTTGCTTCAAAGACAAATTAACAGAAAGTAAGTGTTGCCAGTGTTTAACTACCGCGTTTGTGTTTTCTTGGTTGAAGGCCAGATTCACCTCAGACCAAGCGGTAGCAATTTCCGGAGCCAGATTATCGCAGTAAATTTGCATAAAAGCTTGTAATTTTACCAAGTGATAATCATCTTCTTGTGGATAAATGTGCCATATAAAGGGTTTTGCAGCCCATTGAGCACGTAAAAACGAATCTTCACCCCGAACAATATTAAAATCGCAGCTCCATAGCAAGCGATCAAAGCCATTTTGATCTGTCATGGGCAATATATGTAGGGTTAAACCACCAATGGTAAATTGTTGACCGGGCATCAAATCTTCAATGGCACAAGGAAACAAATTCACTAAGCTGTTTAAACTTCGCCCTTTAGGGATGAGAGCATGGATTGGGGTGGATGATGTTTGCCATAATTCACACAAAGCAATTAAGGCTGCCGTTTCATAACTAAAGACACTGATGACAGTATCTTGGGCAGAAATCCCCCGTAACCCGAGCTTTTTAAACAATGTTAATTTGTGTTTAGGCTCTGATTGCCATTCGTCGCGTTGGCTAAATAAATCTCGCTCACAAATAAGCCCACCCGTCTTAGCGTTAAAACCAGGAAAATAGAACCACTTTTTGACCCCATTAGGTTGGGTTGATGGTAGCCCATGGCAACCATCAACCCAATCTTCAGCACAGAGATATTCTAAGTTAAGCCAAGTCGGGGCTTGAGTATCTGGGTGGTGATGTCGTTGTTCAATCTGGACTTTAACTTGTGATGGTAATTCACAGGCGAAAGCTTCAATGATGACTTCCCCCGCATTAAACTCAATATTTAGTGGAATGTTCCATTGAAATATATTCACTCCAAAAAATGATTGCTGTGTTTTGTAGGGATCAAGTTTAGGTAATATATGCGAAAAACTCAGTAAGTCGTCAACCCACAAATTAATCGGGATGTTATATTCTGCAACCAATTGTTTAGCTAAACGCCAAGTGACGCCTATGTCGCCATAGTTATCAACAACGGCACAAAAGATATCCCAATGATTTTGAGTTAAACAGGTACTATTGGTTGGCATATTAATGGTTACTTAACATTTAAGGTAAACGTTAGACATTAAAAAGCGGCAATAATGCCGCTTTTTATCATAAAAATATGTACTTGATTAGTCTTCTAACTCAGCTAAACACATTTCTTCATAAATTTGCTTAACCCAGCCGTCAACTCGTTCTTCAGTTAGCTCTGGTTGACGATCTTCGTCAATCCCTAAACCGACAAAATGCTTGTCATCAGCCATACCTTTAGAAGCTTCAAAATTATAGGTGTCAGTTGGCCAATGACCAATAATAATACCACCACGAGCTTCTACGATATCACGGATCATTCCCATAGCATCGAGGAAGTATTCTGCATAATCTTCTTGGTCACCACAACCAAAAATCGCGACTAATTTATCGGTAAAATCGATTTGCTCTAGTTCTGGGAAAAAATCATCCCAATCACACTGTGCTTCGCCATAATACCATGTTGGAATACCGAACATTAGCAAATCATAGTCGGCTATTTGTTCTTTGGTACTCTTTGCGATGTCTTTAACATCAAGCATACTTTTGCCCAGTTTTTTCTGGATCATTTTGGCTACGGCTTCGGTGTTGCCTGTGTCACTACCGAAAAAAAGACCTACAGTTGCCATTGTCTATCCTTTAAATATCTAGTTCGCGTTGTGCGATGTGCTAAAAACGTCTCAGTTGTCGAGTTGCTGTTGCAGAATAAATTCGATTAACTGACTACGGCTGATGTTACTGTTCAAAGCTTGTTGGTTCAAGGCATCATACAAATCTTGTGACACTTTTAACTCTATTCGCTTTAAACCGTTAGCGCGATCACGCTGAATTTGGTTGCGCTTATTGATCTTTAATTGCTGTTCCCGAGAGAGTGGGTTACTTCTCGGACGCCCTCGGCGTGTTTCTGCGGAAAAAAGGTCAATAGTCGTTCTATCTGTTGTTTCTTTTGCCATTGTACTCTTTAACCGATCCCAGAGCCTTCCCAGGTCATCTGAATAATACCTTTTGCAATAAACCCGGCACAGCCAAGGAATAAAACTAACCAAACAATAAATCGACCAAATTTAGGCACATCACCTTGTTTAAGCACATCATGGATAGCCATGCCGATAAAAAAGAATATCGATGCGAAAAACAAGTTTAAGCCAACGGCTTCAATTTGTTCCATGTATTGGTTTAACATACTTCTACCTTCGCAATTAACAGTCTGGCGAAAAGAGGGCGAGAATATACCACATCATGTTTCAATCGGCTATGTTCAAAAAGGTAAATATTTTAAAATCAACCTTGGTTTTGTTCAATAAACTCCGCCACAATACGATTAAATATTTCAGGTTTTTGTGCGTGTAGCCAATGTCCTGTTCCATTCAGTGTTTTAGCGCTTGCTTGGGGAAATTGACGCATAATGTCTTCACGGTATTCTGCCGTTATATAGTTTGAATCACCGCCACGGATAAATAGTGCTGGTTTATCAAAATGACTGTCGTTATTTAATGGTAAATCCCAGCCAATAATATGGTCATAAGAATGAATTAACCCATGTAAATTCATTTTCCATTCAAAGCCAGTGTCCGTACGTTGTAAATTTTTTAACAAAAATTGAGACGTTGGCTCATCAATGCCTGAATCCATCAAATGGGTTAATGCAGATTGACGAGTAGTGCTGGTATTTAATATTAAACTGGTTAATCCCGCGAAAACATCTTGGTGCCTTGGGCTATACGCGACAGGAGCGATGTCTGCTATGACGATGCTGATTATTCGCTCTGGATGTAAAAGTGCCATAGCCATAGCAATTTTACCTCCCATAGAATGACCAACCACGTGGACTTGTGTAAGTTGCAGGGCATCAAGTACGTCAATCATTGCATCTGCAAGTTGAGGATAATCCATGTTATCCCAATGTTCACTTAAGCCATGGTTTGGAACATCAACTCGTATCACTTGATGTTGATTTTCTAGCGTGCTGCCAAGATTTTTCAGATTATCAAGATTACCAAACAGTCCATGAATAAGTAGGACAGGTACACCTTGACCAGAAGATACATAATGCATACTGCGATAAGCTCGTTAGGGCGATTAATGTCGAGGATTTTGCTGCAATGAGCGATTCAAATCAAGGTTTGATGATTGTTACCACGATTGTTGATGATATTTTAAACGGCTTTTCATAAAAATGTAGCAATATAATGCAATTAATGATTTTGCCACTTTATTAGTAGGTTAAGCATGGCTTACACTGGACTAAATATTTTGATCGCAGTCAGTGCTTTTTGATCTGCGATACCGAACGACTTAGCGCTTATATAAAATGACTAGGCGCTTATATCAATAGTTATCTAGTGACAACGACAGATGGAAAAGGATTACGCTAATGAAATACATTGAAATTGACGAAGAACTTTATCGTTTTATTGCTAGTAAAACGGAACGTATCGGCGAAAGTGCTTCAGATATTTTACGTCGTTTGTTGAACCTTTCGGTCGAAAATATTGATATCAGTTTACCCGCAGATATCAGTCAGCCAAGCCTAGAATCAAGCGCGGTGACAAATCGGAATGAAGTTTTTGAGCAAGCAACCGCAGCGGTAAAGAAAGTCATCTCGGAGCAAAATAATCCCGTTCAGCAGGGATCAGTAACAGACGATATGGTTCCGTCAGCCACTATAGATTTTGATGCTATTGTGAATCAACATGTATTGAGTCAACAGAAAGGTGCGGTAGGACGTTTTATGTATTTGCTAGCGAATCTTGAGTCTACAGCTCGCAGTGAATTTGCTAAAGTGCTTCATGTCCAAGGTAAAGGACGTCTATATTTTGCCCGCTCTAAACAGGCATTATTAGATTCAAGTAAATCTTCAAACCCCAAAGAAATTGCTTCAAGTGGATTTTGGGTTACAACCAATAATAATACCGCTAAAAAACAAACCATTTTAACTGAGGTTTTAGAGCATTTAGGTTGTGATAGTCAAAGGGCGAAGAGCATAGCAGAACACATTTAAATGTTAGGATATACCAATAATTAATTTGCCCTTTACTTACAGGAGACCAATTTTGGCCATTCATCAACGCGCAGGACAGCAAGCTTTACAAACGGATTTAGTGAATATTCCTAAATTGATGAGTCATTATTATCGTATTATTCCTAATGTGGAAGATGCGCTGCAAAAAGTGACATTTGGTACATCTGGTCATCGTGGGAGCGCTTTTAACGCCAGCTTCAATCAAAATCATATTTGGGCCATTACTCAAGCTGTTGTCGATTACCGACATTCGGCCAATATTACAGGGCCAATGATTGTCGGTTTTGATACCCATGCACTTTCGTATGCTGCTTTTATGTCTGTAATAGAAGTATTGACGGCAAATCAGGTTAGGATATTAATCCAACAAGACGACGGTTTTACGCCAACACCGGTTGTATCCCAGACGATTGTACGTAAAAACGCCTCAAATCCAGACGCATTAGTCGATGGGTTAATTATTACACCATCGCATAATCCACCTCAAGATGGGGGCATTAAATATAATCCACCACATGGTGGACCAGCAGAAGCAGAAATCACTAAGATTATTGAATCAAAAGCGAACCAATATTTAGCTGACCAATTATCTGGCGTTAAGAAAGTTAACTATGGTATCGCAATAAAATCTGGTTGGGTTAATGAAGTGGATTTTATTGCTCCTTATGTTGAGTCACTTATCGAAGTTATCGACATGGAAGCCATTCGAAATGCCAATATCCGTATTGGTGTCGATCCATTAGGTGGTTCTGGGATTTATTACTGGGAACACATATCTGCTCGTTATGGTCTAAATATTACTTTAGTGAATGACAAAGTTGACCCTACATTTGGTTTTATGCCTTTAGATAAAGACGGTAAGATCAGGATGGACTGTTCCTCACCTTATGCAATGGCGGGGCTATTGTCCCATAGTGATCATTATGATTTATGTGTTGGTAACGATCCTGACTATGACCGTCACGGTATAGTCTGCCCAGGTTTTGGTTTAATGAATCCAAACCATTATCTGGCAGTGGCTATCGATTACTTGTTGACACATCGTCCGCGGTGGAGCAAATCATTGGCGATCGGCAAAACCTTAGTTTCTAGTGCAATGATAGATCATGTGTGTAATGCATTAGGTCGACAATGTCTAGAAGTGCCAGTTGGTTTTAAATGGTTTGTTGAAGGCTTAGCCAATAGCACAATTGCCTTTGGTGGCGAAGAAAGTGCAGGTGCATCTTTTCTAAAACGAGATGGCAGCACATGGTGTACTGATAAAGACGGCTTTATTTTAGCATTACTTGCGGCTGAAATTTTAGCGGTAACGGGCAAGACACCAGCACAACGCTATCAAGAGTTAACGGCAGAGTTTGGTGAGAGTTTTTATACTCGTATAGACAGCCCAATAAGTATGAAGAAAAAAGCCAAGTTCGACCTGTTAAACGCAGACAGTTTTACTGACACTGAGTTGGCTGGTGAGGCGATAACAGCAATTTTAAGCCATGCACCAGGCAATCATGCTGCAATTGGTGGCATTAAAATCACGTCAGAGAATGGATGGTTTGCTGCACGTCCATCGGGTACGGAGGCTCTTTTTAAAGTGTATGCCGAAAGCTTTATTAGCCAACAACATTTACATGACATCGTCACCCAAGCACAAGCAATGATTGATGCTGCATTAAAAAGTTAATTATTCTCATTACCTGACTGTTTACAAAAAAGCACTGACTATTCAGTGCTTTTTTTGTTGCGAACAGAAATACAGCTACCATCACAATTATTAAAATAGCGACAATAACCGAGTTGCTTTATGCCTTTTATGTGCTTTACTTCTAGTAAGTAATGACTGCAATGGACGTGTTAGGTTTTTGCATTATTGCCGTTAACAATTCAGTGGGCGCTGCTTATGCAGGAACCATAAAACGCTGCTTTTAAATGCCCACCGTTATTGTTTTTAGTTTGTTATATTAATGTTAACACTGCTTTGCCAATATGGATATCGCAAAATTACCTAAATATTGATGTTACCCCTCATATTGACTTCTTATTGATAGAATAAATGTGAATTAGGGGAGTATAATTTTATAAACGGTGCATTTTTTGCAGTAAGTAATATTATATAACACACTAATTTTGTTGGTTTAATTGTTTGCGTCTCAGTCTGTGTATATTTTGTGATCTGTGTATTAACAATGAGATAAACAAATTTGAGCCAAATGCTCAAAATGAGAAATTTTGTAAATTTCTTTTCTCATTTTGAGAATTTTTAATAACAGATGTAAAAAATACATCGACTCATCGTGCTAATTAACCGAGAAAACGCCCATGAATACTATTAATGCCTTATTTCGTCGAATAAAAATTTCAAGTCGGTTATTACTAATGCTCTGCATTGCTGGTGTAGCAACTGCTGTTATGTTTATGTTTTCATTAAATAATATTGAAAATTTGTTGCATAAAGAGAAACAGCAAAAATTAATCGCATTAGTGGATGTCGCAGATGCAATTGTGAGTCAATATTATACTCTTTCTCAGCAAGGCGTCATGTCTGAGGAAGATGCTAAAGCAGCGGCATTAGGCGCGTTAAATGATATACGTTATGAAGGTAAAGAATATTATCTAACCCAAAGTATTGAAGGTGTGATGTTACAACACCCATTTGCGGCCAAAATTGTTGGTGTCAACGTAATCGAGATGAAAGATCCAACAGGGCTTTTGATAACAAAAGA
This sequence comes from Shewanella sp. A22, assembly GCF_053850585.1. Taxonomy (NCBI): domain Bacteria; kingdom Pseudomonadati; phylum Pseudomonadota; class Gammaproteobacteria; order Alteromonadales; family Shewanellaceae; genus Shewanella; species Shewanella sp. A22. The sequence goes on along the minus strand of NZ_JBSQBN010000062.1, from coordinate 4,061 downwards.
ATTTATAAAACAATCTGCTAATAATAAATATGGCACGGTCTATTACATGTGGAATAAGCCAAATGAAAAGGTGCCCAGTCCAAAAGTATCAGTTGTAAAGCGTTTTGAGCCTTGGGGGTGGATGATTGGGACAGGCATTTTTATTGATGATATCGAAGAGGATAAGCTTGCTTTCTCTGGTGAATATCTGCTTGTAACCATTATTGTTGGCTTGCCAGTATTATTGTTACTTATCATCATTTCTAGCAGTATTACCGTTCCCTTAAAACAAACCATATCTGCTTTTGAAAATATCGCTCGAGGTGAGGGGGATTTAACCTTACGCTTGTCAGAATCGGGTGATGATGAATTAAAACAGTTTGCTGGATATTTTAATATATTCGTGACTAAAATTCAGACTTTGGTGAAAGAGGTCTCAAAATCCGGGGCTCATAGCCGTGATCTTGCTTTAGCGTTAGAGAATATCTCTTCCGAAGCCAACACGATTACTCATAATATGCAACGTGAAACCGAAAGTGCAGCAACGGCGATTCATGAAATGTCGATGGCAGCTTCTCAGGTGGCCGCTAATGCACAGAATGCAGCGGATAGTGCAAATGTCGCTAATGAGGAAGCAGATAAAACAAATGTTGTAGTCGATTTAGCGGTAGTGAAAATTAATGATTTATCGGAAGAGCTGTTAATCACCACCGATGCCGCGCAAGAGTTACAAACTAATTTTGCAAAAATTGGTACTATTTTAGACGTTATCGTTAGTATTGCAGCACAAACCAACCTTCTTGCTTTAAATGCAGCGATTGAAGCCGCCAGAGCGGGTGAAGCCGGTAGAGGGTTCTCTGTTGTTGCTGATGAGGTGCGGTCTTTAGCAAGTAGAACACATGAGTCGACTCAGCAGATTGATAGTATTATTGATGAGTTAAGAACATCTGTTGAAAGTGTCAATACATCCGTGGTTCGAGCCAGAACTCAATCATCAGAATCTGTTGCGGAAACGATTAAAGTGGCGGATGCATTAGGCGTCATTAAGTCGTCAATTAATCAGATATTAGAGATGAATATTCACATTGCTTCTGCAACAGAAGAACAAAGCGCTGTAATCACTGAATTAAATATAAATGTGACTCGTATTAGCGATATCTCTGTTGATAATCAAAAGAAAAGTGATCAAATTGATGCCACAAGTGAAAAAATTAAAAACGGCTATAAAGATTTAGACTTGCTCATTTCAACATTTAAAGTGTAGTTGGCTAACCTAAATTATTCAGTCTGTTATTTGATTGGTGTTACACATTAAGCAATCTTAAAAAAGCCGTGACAATTATTCATGTCACGGCTTTTTTATGCAACTAATGTACTTTGTGATTAATGAATATCAAATCGATCAGCGTTCATCACTTTGGTCCATGCATTGATAAAGTCTCTGACGAATTTTTCTTTTGCATCATCTTGAGCATATACTTCTGCGTAGGAGCGTAAAATTGAATTTGATCCGAATACCAAGTCGACTCGGGTGGCTGTCCATTTTACCTTATCAGTTGTACGTTCAACGATATGATACAAATTTCGACCGGCGGGTTTCCAGCTGTATGACATATCAGTTAATGTGACAAAAAAGTCATTTGATAACACGCCTACATTGTCAGTAAATACCCCATGTTTGGTGTTATCGTAGTTGGTGCCTAATACCCGCATACCACCAACGAGTACCGTCATTTCTCGGGCTGTTAATCCCATTAGTTGAGTGCGATCTAACATCATTTCTTCTGGTTGAACGACATAATCTTTCTTTTGCCAATTACGATAAGCATCATGAAGTGGCTCTAAAACGTCAAATGATTCGGCATCGGTTTGCGCTTGTTTTGCATCACCCCGACCCGCGGTAAAAGGTACAGAAGCATTAATACCAGCGGCTACTGCTGCTTTTTCTACTGCTGCAGTGCCTCCCAGTACAATTAGGTCTGCCATACTGATTGGTTTGGCTAATTTAGCTTGAATTGCCGTTAAAGCATTTAACACTTTTTGTAATCTTAGTGGTTCGTTACCTTGCCAATCTTTCTGTGGTGCTAATCTAATACGCGCACCATTGGCACCGCCACGATAATCTGAACCACGGAAGGTACGAGCGCTGTCCCATGCAGTTGTTACCAGCTCTGCAATGCTTAAGCCACTGGATAAGATCTTAGCCTTTAGCTCGATAATTTCATGCTCTGTTAAGCTATAGTCAACTTGTGGAATAGGGTCTTGCCAAATGAGTTCTTCTGCAGGAACTTCGGCACCAAGGTAACGACTTTTTGGTCCTAGATCTCTGTGGGTTAACTTAAACCACGCTCGCGCGAATATGTCTGAAAAATAGGCCGGATCTTTATAAAAACGTTCTGAAATCTTGCGGTATTCAGGATCCATTTTCATCGCCATATCAGCGTCAGTCATTATGGGATTCAAACGAATCGATGGGTCTTCTACGTCAACAGGTTTATGCTCATCTTTTATGTTGATGGGTTCCCATTGCCAAGCACCTGCTGGGCTTTTTTTAAGTTCCCATTCGTAATTTAGTAATAAATCAAAATAGCCATTGTCCCATTGAGTTGGGTGAGTTGTCCAAGCGCCTTCAATACCACTTGTGACAGTATCTCGGCCTATTCCACGGCTTGTTTTGTTTAGCCAACCTAAACCTTGGTCTTCAAGTTCTGCACCTTCAGGATCCGCCTCTAGGTTTTCTGCACGACCATTACCATGACATTTACCAACAGTATGCCCACCCGCCGTTAGGGCAACGGTTTCTTCGTCGTTCATTGCCATACGAGCGAAAGTGATGCGAATATCATGAGCCGTTTTTAATGGGTCGGGATTACCGTCAACGCCTTCTGGGTTAACGTAAATCAATCCCATCATGACTGAGGCTAGTGGATTTTCAAGGTCTCTCTCACCAGAATAGCGACTATTGGGGTTATCGCTTGGGGCTAACCATTGTTTTTCAGATCCCCAATAGATGTCTGTTTCAGGGTGCCAAATATCGGCGCGACCACCAGCAAATCCGAATGTTTTAAGGCCCATAGATTCATAGGCAACTGTACCCGCTAATATAATTAAATCGGCCCAAGATAAATTGTTGCCGTATTTTTTTTTGATTGGCCACAAAAGACGTCGAGCTTTATCTAAGTTGACATTATCAGGCCAGCTATTGAGTGGAGCAAAACGTTGATTACCAGTGCCAGCACCACCACGCCCATCTGCGATACGATAAGTGCCTGCTGAATGCCACGCCATGCGGATCATTAATCCACCATAATGGCCCCAATCAGCTGGCCACCAATCTTGGCTATCTGTCATTAATAAGTTCAAGTCTTTTTTTACTGCTGCGAGATCGAGACTGTTGAATGCTTTTCGGTAATCAAATGCCGGATCCATCGGGTCGGTTTTTGTATCATGCTGGTGGAGAATATCGAGATTGAGCGATTTAGGCCACCAGTCCATCTTACTGGTGTCATTGGAGGTGTTGCTGCCATGCATAACAGGGCATTGTCCTTGCTTTTGTTGTGCTGTGTCCATGATATGTTCCTTTCTCACTATAATAGCTTAAATTTTATGGATCATTGGATTGCCATAACAGGCTAACCGACCGTGACAACGATTGAAAGCGACTTTTATCGCTTTAGTTAATCGGTTTTTTGATAGATAATTTCTTGTCGCAATATCAATCGTATGGCGATTAAATATACAGCCTGCTAGCATAAAGATTAAGCTAATATGCTTATATGAATGATGATCCAAGTCATAAGATGTGTGTATGTTTTGCGACTGTTTTGATGTGCGTTTTTAATAGTATGCGCAATTGATATTATAGGCGTAGGCGATGTTTAAGCCGCGTTGATACAAGCTTTTTGGGTCGGAAACAAAAAGATAATAAGATGGTATTAATAGGCCCAAGTGCCATCTTATACCAATCCTATTAAATATGTGATCTTTCAGCGGGAGTTCAAAGTGCTGTAGGCAAGGCAGATGATTGAAGCGAATAGTGATCCTCGGTAACAAGCTCCTGCGTTACTCTACCTCCAGCATCT
>NZ_JBSQBN010000061.1:0-26656 GCF_053850585.1 Shewanella sp. A22 | reverse complement strand
CAGATACTGGAGGTAGAGTAACGCAGGAGCTTGTTACCGAGGATCACTATTCGCTTCAATCATCTGCCTTGCCTACAGCACTTTGAACTCCCGCTGAAAGATCACATATTTAATAGGATTGGTATAAGTTGTTCACGTTACATGACTTTGCTGGTAAGCCAGTCATTTTGCACTTTTGGGCGACTTGGTGCCCATACTGTAAAAAGCTTCAGCCTGGTTTAGAAAAGCTGCGACTTAAGTATCAAAATACAGACTTAAAAATGATAGACATTAGCTTTAATGAAGATGCTAACGCGGCCCCTAGGCAAAGCTTGTTAGCGCGGGGTGTAAAGATGGAGACGCTGATAAAGGGGGATGATGTTGCGAAACTTTATGATGTTAGAGGAACACCTACAACCGTTTTCATCGGCCGTAGTGGTCATATTGCGTGGGTAACTAATACCTCTGACCCAGATGATCCTAATTTAGAAAAAGCGGTGCAATTTATACTGAAATAACCGAAATGGTGTAGGTTTACTGCTGTGTTCTGTTTAGAGTGAATTTTAAAATAAGTGGCCCGAATAGTGTTGTTAGCGCAATGACCATAACCAATATAGCAAACTCTTTTGCCTCGATGACACCGAGTTGACGACCCATTTCAGCAAATACTAACCCGACTTCTCCCCTAGGCACCATTGCTGAACCAACGATACATTTTTCTTGCCAGTTTGAACTGGCTGTTAATCCTGCAAAAAACTTACTTGCAACGGCGATTAATGTTAACCAAACAAGAAGGATTAAACCTGTGAAGCTCATATCTAGTTGGCTTATATCTAGGCTAATACCAACATAAACGAAAAATATAGGGCTGAATAATTGAACTAATGGTTTGGCTGATTCTTCCAATTTGTGGGTATAGGTAAAAGGGTTTTTTAAATATTGATTAAACGGCGAGGTAAATTGGCGCGATAAGCCCATTCCAACCGCAAATCCACCTAAAATAGCAGGTGTGCCAAACCAGTGTGCTAACCAACCAAATAAGCAAATTAATGCCATCACAACCATCACTTCGTAACCAGGAATGCTGGCCTTGAGGTGCATCCAACGAGTTAAGTAAATAAGCGTTCTAACTAGTGGTGGACTGAGAATAATAAAGGCGGCAATCATCAAAAATAACAGCAATGTTGAGCCAATATCTAATTCTCCAGATGAAGCAAAATTAAATAATACACTTAGTAAAATGACTCCAATGATATCGTCGATAACCGCAGCACCAAGAATAATATGTCCAGCAACACTTTGGGTTTGCTTATTTAAGGTTAATACTCGCATCGAAATACCAATGCTGGTGGCTGTCAACGCACAGCCAAAAAATAATGCGGTAAAAGGAGGAATTGAAAGCCAATATAAACTCGCTAATCCGGTTGTTATTAGCGGAATAATAATGCCGAGTAGTGCGACTCTAATTGCTTTAGGCCCTGAATGAGCAAGACGTTTTATGGACGTTTCGCAGCCGATATCAAACAGCAGCAAGATAACACCAAGCTCAGCGATGATGGCCAAGGTACTATGTGGGGTAACCCAATTGAGTAATGACGGACCAATTAAAATTCCCGCAGTCACTTCTCCTACTACGCTTGGGAATCCTAGTCGATCACTCAGCTCTCCCAACATTCTGCCAACAATGAGTATGAGAAAAAGTGACATTAAAAAACTGTCTATTGCCATCTATGTCCCTCTAAATTGGGCAATATATAATAAATTTTTGCAGTTCTAGTAAAGTTGATTCTGATCAATTTTTGCTCTGATACTTGAGCACAAATTTACGCTATTCGCTAAGCTAAAGATAGTTGTTGGTTCACGTTTTGTGAGTTTAAAAAACAGTTTCATTTAAGGTATTTTGGGAAGCATATACTTGTTATATTAGAAAATATTAAAATAAATTGGTTGATATAAGGAGATTTAAATGAACAAAATGTTTGTTATCGCTCAAATGGAACAAGCGCATACTGATGCTGTTGCTATTGGATTAACATTAGCAAAGCAGTTGAATAAGCGAGCGGAGGTCTTTGCTTACACTTATGCCTATTTAGGTGGTGCAGATAATTACCAGCCTAGGCTTGCTGGTATTGCGCAAAAAAAGCTAATGGAGCAACGGGAAAGTCAACTGTTAGCCCAATTGGGCTCCCTTGATGCTGAAGATGTGCCATTACATGTGATATGGAGTAAGTATCTATTTGAACATGCGTGTCATCATTCTGCCCGCCATAGTTTTGATCTTATGGTCAAGGCTGTTCATCATGCCGACCATTATTTACCTACAGATTGGCAATTAATACGCAATACTAAAATCCCATTATTATTACTCACAAACAATCCGCTCCATAAAGGCGGGAAAACCCTTATTTCTCTAGATTTAGACACTAAAAACCCAACCAAAAAACGCCTCAATGCAGCCGTTATCGCCAATGGTAAAGAGATTGCTAAAGCAACCGGCACTCAACTACATGCCGCATATGTGTTAAGGATCCCTAAAATTATTCGTGATATGGATTTGCTCGATATTAACGCTTTAGTTAAAAAAGCCTACGCGGAACATAAACAACAAATTGCAGATATAGGCTTAGAACCTGATTGCATGCACATTATCTCGGGTGAGCCTGAATTGTGTTTATTCGAGCTAGCATGTCGACTAAATTGTGAATATTTTGTGATTGGTGCAAGGCAGCGACAAGGATTATTAGGTCGTATTATTGGTAATACTGCAGAAGCCATTTTAGGCCGTATGCGCAGTAATGTATTGGTGATCCCTGCAGAGGAATAACCATTTTCATTAGGGCCTATTGATCTTTCAAGGTTGTTTTTGTAGCGAATTGTTGGTCATTTGTACAAGGCAGAAACTTTGTGGTGTAGTTATTCTACACAAAAAGTCGATAACGCAGTAAAAATGACCAACAAACGCTGCCCGAAGGGTTCGGCTAAAAACGTTTTACTCTTTGTTGAGTCACTCTTCGTTAAGTAAAAGTAGCTTAGATTGCTAGACAGCAATCCGCTCGCCTCGATTAAAACGTTTTTATCTCGAACAAAATTTAACCAGCAAAGATCAACAGACCCTAATATGCAGATAATATAAAGCCCGGCGGGGAAACCGGGCTTTATTGAGCGTGATGATTAAATCCTAAAAAGTCATTTCAGGCACATGCTCAGGGACCACTAGCTTACCAGCTGTTTTTGTGACGATCTCTTTAACAGATACACCAGGTGCGCGCTCTAAAAGATGGAATGCGCCATCTTTAATTTCCATAAAGGCCAAATCTGTCATTACACGTTTAATGCAACCATAACCGGTTAATGGCAGTTCACATTTTGATAATAATTTTGAATTACCGTGTTTGTCTGCATGCATCATGGTGACAATGATATTGTCAGCACCAGCGACTAAATCCATTGCACCGCCCATGCCTTTAATCAGTTTGCCCGGGATCATCCACGAGGCAATAGAGCCGTTAACATCCACTTCAAATGCGCCTAGTACGGTAAGATCTACGTGACCGCCACGGATCATCGCAAAGCTTTCTGCTGATGAAAAGAATGACGCTCCAGCAACTGCGGTGACTGTTTGTTTGCCAGCGTTGATGAGATCGGCGTCTATGGTTTCTTCAGTTGGAAACTCGCCCATGCCGAGTAAACCGTTTTCAGATTGCAGCATCACTTGCATGCCTTGTGGAATATAGTTGGCCACAAGGGTTGGAATACCAATACCAAGGTTTACGTAAAAACCGTCTTGTAATTCTTTTGCTACGCGCTGGGCGAGTTGTTCTCTGGTCAGTGCCATGGTGTTATCTCCCTTATTTCGCAGCTTTGACGGTACGTTGTTCAATACGTTTTTCAAAGCTGGCTTTGATAACGCGATCAACATAGATACCTGGTGTATGAATGTGGTCTGGGTCGAGCTCGCCTGGTTCAACAATCTCTTCAGCTTCAACCACGGTAATTTTACCTGCGGTAGCCATCATTGGATTGAAGTTAGCGGCGGTTTTACGAAACACCAAATTACCCATAGTGTCGGCTTTCCAGGCGCGAACTAAAGCAAAGTCTGCCGTCAATGATTCTTCTAATACGTAGTGACGACCTTTAATTTCGCGGGTTTCTTTACCGTCAGCAATGGGGGTGCCGTAACCTGTAGCGGTGAAAAATGCTGGAATGCCTGCGCCGCCAGCACGAATTTTTTCAGCCAATGTGCCTTGTGGCGTGAGTATTACATTAAGCTCACCAGACAACATTTGTTGTTCAAAGGTGGCATTTTCGCCAACATAAGAGGCAATCATGGTCGAAATTTGATGTTGTTTAAGTAATAAGCCTAAACCAAAATCATCAACCCCAGCATTGTTTGAAATGGCAGTTAAGCCTTTTACACCCAATTTAACCATGTGGTTAATTAAGCCTTCTGGGATACCACACAAACCAAATCCGCCGACCATAATGGTCATGTTGTCATTCAGTCCTGCTAGTGCTTCGTCATAGCTGTGGACGACTTTATTGAATCCTGCCATCTTGTTGTCCTTATTGTTATGTTCACAACGGTGAGTTTTTTTCTGCTAACCAGTGTGAGTATATGTGATTATGTTCTGATTGCATTTGCCACTTTAGACCCATTAGCGCGCCCCAAAACGCGGCTAATGTTGTCGCCCGCTAATGCCAGCTTTGTTAAGTCAATACCGGTATCAATCCCCATGCCATGAAGCATATACACCAAATCTTCTGTGGCGAGATTGCCCGATGCCCCTTTTGCGTATGGGCAACCCCCCAAACCTGCAACTGAGGCGTCAAACACGCTGACACCGGTTTCAAGGCAGGCAAGTATGTTGGCTAACGCTTGGCCGTATGTGTCGTGAAAATGCAAAGCTAACTTATCAACAGGAACCACTTTGGCGACAGCCTCAACCATTTGCCGCGCTTTATTGGGAGTGCCAACACCGATGGTGTCGCCTAATGAGATTTCGTAACAACCCATTTGATAAAGGATCTCAGATACCCTTGCGACTTCACTCACTGCAATGTCGCCTTCGTAAGGACAACCCAGCACACAAGACACGTAGCCACGTACTGCAATCCCATGTTGTTTGGCGGCTTCCATTAACGGAATAAAGCGTTCGATTGACTCATCGATTGAGCAATTAATATTTTTTTGACTAAAGCTTTCAGATGCTGCGCCAAAAATAGCCACTTCATCCGCACCTGCAGCAAGGGCTAGTTCAAACCCTTTTAGGTTAGGCGTTAATGCACTGTAAACCACACCAGCTTGTCGTTTTAGTTGCTGTAATACGACATCAGAATCGGCCATTTGTGGCACCCACTTAGGTGACACAAAGCTACCCGCTTCAATACGTTTAACACCAGCATCGGCAAGTTGGGTGATGAGCGAGAGTTTGTCTGCAGTGGTCACCGGCACTTCGTTTTGTAAACCGTCACGGGCGCCGACTTCAAAAATGCTCACTTTAGTCGGTAACATTTACGCTTCCTCGATGTTAGCTTCAGAGGCTAATGGTTCAACATTTAAGAGTTGTGCGCCGTCACTGACAAGCTCACCGCTTTGGAAATAAAACTCGCTCACCACGCCATCAAATGGTGCCTCGATGGTGTATTCCATTTTCATGGCTTCCATCACTAATAAACCTTGGCCTGCTTTAACTTGCTGGCCCACTTCCACTAAATGAGTCACAACAGTGCCATTCATGGGCGCTTTAAGCTTATCTGCATGGTTAACCACTTCTTCAATCACTTGAGCCAATATGGCTTTAAAGTGATAACTGCCAGAAGGTAAAAATAACGTAAAGTCATCACCTTGATGGCTAACAGGGATTTTGCTCTTGTGGCCATTAATCTCAGCTAAGAGTAAGTCGGCTTTCAGTTCACCCGCTAACGTCAACACTTGGTCGTGCAAACACAATTGATATTGCTCGCCAGTGTCGGTAAGTAGCAAGTCATGTTGTTGCACTTCGGCTGATGCGTCAGTTAATAACGACACATGGTGCACGCTTGAACTGTTGAGTCTAAAACCGCTCACGAGGCCCCAAGGTGAATACGGATCTGCGCTGTTTATGGCCAACGCTTTTGCTGCTTGTTTACGTGACAGCACTTGAAAAAGTCCCGCTAGTGCTAACGCGGTATCTGCTTCAATAGCCGCATCACCAATTAAGGTGTCACCATAACGCTCAATAAAGTCAGTACAGAAGTCTGCCGCTGCAAAGGCTGGGTGTTCAGCAATGTTGGCTAAAAACTCGATGTTATGTTTAAGGCCACTGATTTGGTATGACTCAAGTGCGTGTACTAAACGTTGTAGTGCGCGAGGGCGCGACTCATCCCATACAATCAGCTTGGCGATCATCGGGTCATAAAAGTTACTGATGACATCGTTTTCACGAATACCAGAATCGATACGCACGTGACGATTTTGTTCTGGTTCACGTAAAAAATTGAGCTTACCGCTGGCAGGTAAAAATTCGTTTTGCGGATCTTCAGCGTAAATTCGCACTTCAAATGAATGACCATGAATACGCACTTCATCTTGGCGTAGCGGTAATTCACCACCACTGGTGACAACTAGCTGCCATTTTACTAAGTCTTGGCCTGTCACCATTTCGGTAACCGGATGCTCTACTTGCAAACGGGTGTTCATTTCCATGAAGTAGAAGCTATTATCGGTATCGAGTAAAAACTCAACGGTGCCCGCGCAAACATAATCAATGGCTTTGGCGGCAGCAACGGCGGCGTTCCCCATTTGAGCTCGTAGTTCGTCTGACAAACCGGGGGCTGGTGCTTCTTCAACCACTTTTTGATGGCGACGTTGAATTGAGCAGTCACGATCAGATAAGTAAATAGCGTTGCCTTGAGTGTCGGCAAACACTTGCACTTCAACATGACGTGGTTGACGTAGGTAGCGTTCCATTAACAGTTTGTCATTGCCAAATGACGAGCTGGCTTCACGGCGTGCGGATTTAATAGCTTCAAGAATTTCACCGTCGTTTTCAACGATGCGCATTCCTTTACCACCGCCACCATAGGCTGCTTTAATCAGTAACGGGAAGCCAACCGCTTTTGCTTCGGCTATTAACGTGGCATCCGTTTGATCGTCGCCATGATAACCCGGCACTAAGGGCACATTGGCTTTTGACATGATGTCTTTGGCGGCACTTTTGCTGCCCATGGCATCAATCGCATCGCTACCCGGTCCGACAAAGGCGATACCATTTTGCTCACATTTACGGGCAAACTCGGCATTTTCAGACAAAAAACCGTAACCTGGGTGAATGGCTTCTGCGCCCGATTTTTTGGCGATGTCGATAATTAAATCAGCTTTTAGATATGAGTCTGCTGGTGCGCTGCCGCCTAGGTAAAACGATTCATCGGCCATGGCCACATGGCGCGCATCTTTGTCGGCATCGGAATAAAGGGCAATGGTGCGAACACCCATGGTTTGAGCCGTTTTAATAATACGGCAAGCAATTTCACCACGGTTAGCGATCAGTAATTTGGTAAACATTATTAGGCTCCTTGTGGCTCAGATTTAGCGGCTTGCCATGTAGGCGTGCGTTTTTCAAAGAAAGCATTAAGGCCTTCTTGACCTTCATCTGATACACGAATACGAGCAATTTGCTCGCTGGTAAAATTGAGCGTAGCGTCGTCTATCACGCCGTTTTCTAAATGCGATACGAGATTTTTTACCCATGCCATGCCCTGAGGGCTATTGGCATTAAATGCGGTTATAAAAGGTGCCGCAGCGGCATCTAAGTCATCGTTAACTTCGTGAATGACTTGATGGGTTAAGGCTACGTCAGCACTAAAGCGTTCAGCGGTCAGCATAAAGCGGCGTGATTGGCGATTACCCATGGCTCGAATCACATACGGACTTATCACAGCAGGGATAAGCCCTAGCTTCACTTCGCTTAAACAAAAACTGGCGCGAGTGTTGGCAATGGCAATATCGCAGCAGCAAATCAGCCCTAATGCACCACCAAAGGCTGCGCCTTGTACTAAGGCAATAGTGGGTTTTGGAAACTTGTCTAACACATGCATCAACTTGGCAAGCTGGTGGGCATCAGTCAGGTTTTGGTCAAAGTCCATCAGTGCTTGTTTGCGCATCCAATTGAGGTCGGCGCCAGCACTAAAATTTTTGCCATTAGCACGTAATATCAACATATTGCATTGACTGTCTTTGGCAAAGTGTTCGATAGCCTGGATCATCTCGCTAATCATCACCTCATCAAAGGCATTATGCACTTCAACTCGGTTTAAAATGAGCTCTGCCACGCCTTGGTATAGACTGCATTCAATGAATTTGTATTGGTTTGATAGCATTATTTATGACTCCTTAATTAGCTGAATTAACCGCACAATTACATGCGGAACACCCCAAAGCGGGTGTCTTCAATAGGAGCATTTAATGCTGCCGATAAGGCTAAGCCGACCACGTCGCGTGTTTGCGCTGGATCAATGATGCCATCATCCCAAAGTCGGGCACTGGCATGATATGGATGACCTTCTTTTTCGTATTGCTCAACAATGGGTTTACGGAAGGCTTGCTCATCTTCTGCCGACCATTCAACGCCTTTGCGGGCTAAACCATCGCGGCGCACTGTGGCTAATACGCCAGCAGCCTGTTCGCCACCCATTACCGAAATACGCGCGTTAGGCCACATCCACATCATGGTCGGCTCGAATGCGCGACCACACATGCCGTAGTTACCCGCGCCATAACTGCCACCGATAATCACGGTAAATTTAGGCACATTGGCACAAGATACTGCGGTTACCATTTTGGCACCATGTTTAGCAATGCCTTCGTGTTCGTACTTTTTACCCACCATAAAGCCGGTAATATTTTGCAGGAATAACAGCGGAATTTTACGTTGGCAACACAGTTCAATGAAGTGAGCGCCTTTTTGCGCCGACTCAGAAAATAAAATACCGTTATTGGCCACAATACCGACAGGGTAACCGTGAATACGCGCAAAACCACACACTAAGGTTGCACCGTAGTTGGCTTTAAATTCGTCAAAGTCAGAGTCATCAACCACACGGGCAATGACTTCTTTTACATCAAACGGCTTTTTAAGATCAGTACCGACAATGCCGTACAATTCATGGATATCGAACTTAGGTGGTTTGACTGGGCTTAATAGGCTTTTGATTTCTTTTTGATGATTAAGACGCAATACTGCACGGCGAGCAAGCTCAAGCGCGTGGTCATCATTTTGTGCTAAATGATCGGCAACACCGGATATTTTAGTGTGAACTTCTGCACCGCCAAGCTCTTCTGCACTGACTTCTTCGCCCGTCGCCGCTTTCACTAATGGAGGTCCGGCTAAAAAGATGGTGCCTTGTTCTTTGACAATAATTGACTCATCGGCCATGGCAGGTACATAAGCACCGCCTGCGGTACACAAGCCCATGACTACGGCAATTTGTGGAATACCTTTGGCTGACATTTGCGCTTGGTTGTAGAAAATTCTGCCGAAATGATCGCGGTCTGGAAATACTTCATCTTGGCGAGGTAAATTAGCGCCGCCTGAATCGACTAAGTAGATACACGGTAAGTGGCAACGGCTGGCAATGTCTTGGGCACGTAAATGCTTTTTAACGGTAATCGGGTAGTAAGTGCCGCCTTTTACGGTGGCGTCGTTGGCGATAATCATGCACTCAACACCACTGACGCGGCCGATACCAGCAATGACACCAGCGGCTGGAACTTCTTCGTCATAGACCTCAAAAGCGGCAAATTGCGATATTTCTAAGAAGGGTGAACCCGGGTCGAGCAGCTTTTCAACGCGCTGACGTGGCAATAATTTACCACGAGATAAATGGCGTTCTAATGCGACAGGGCCGCCACCTTGTTCGATTTTATTTAGTTTTTGTTGAAGATCATCGACCAATAACGCCATGCTGTCTGACTTGGCTTTAAATTCGTCACTGCGAGGATTGATACGGCTGCTCAGTTGCGTCATTTCTATATCCTTAATGAAGCAAAAAATAGGGGGCTTGATTAAGGCGACACGACACGCTTGATATGCCGCCTTCGTATTGGAATGCTGGTTACTTTGACTCGTTAAACAATTCGCGACCAATTAACATGCGGCGAATTTCAGAGGTGCCAGCACCAATTTCGTAAAGCTTGGCGTCACGTAATAAACGCCCTGTTGCGTATTCGTTTACATAGCCATTGCCGCCCAATAATTGAATAGCATCTAAAGCCATTTTAGTGGCAAGCTCTGCACTGTATAAAATGGCGCCAGCGGCATCTTTACGGGTAGTTTCACCACGGTCACAAGACTTGGCCACACTGTAAACATAAGCGCGTGCAGCGTTCATACCTGTGTACATATCGGCTAACTTGCCTTGTACTAGTTGGAATTGACCAATCGACTTACCAAATTGTTCACGTTCATGAATGTAAGGCACCACGATGTCCATACAAGCAGACATAATGCCCAATGGACCACCAGACAGCACAACTCGTTCGTAATCAAGGCCGCTCATTAGCACTTTTACGCCATTGTTGAGGCCGCCTAAAATGTTTTCTTCTGGCACTTCACAGTCTTCAAACACCAATTCACAAGTGTTCGAACCGCGCATACCTAACTTGTCGAGTTTTTGTGCTTGAGTAAAACCTTTAGACCCACGTTCAACGATAAACGCAGTAATGCCATGTGCACCTTTTTCGATGTCGGTTTTGGCGTAAATAACATAGGTGTGGGCATCAGGACCGTTGGTGATCCACATTTTATTGCCGTTAAGGATGTAGCGGTCACCTTCTTTGCGAGCATGCAGTTTCATTGAAACCACATCAGAACCAGCATTGGGCTCGCTCATGGCAAGGGCACCAATGTGCTCTCCACTGACTAGCTTAGGTAAATACTTAGCTTTTTGAGCGTCATTACCGTTACGGTTAATTTGATTGACACACAAGTTTGAGTGAGCACCATAACTTAACCCAATAGAGGCTGATGCGCGGGAGATTTCTTCCATTGCCACCACGTGAGCCAAGTAACTCATGTTAGCGCCGCCATATTGCTCATCAACGGTGACACCTAATAAACCCATATCGCCAAGTACTGGCCATAATTGGTTTGGAAACGCATTGTCGATATCGACTTGGGCAGCCATAGGGGCAATTTCATTGGCGGCAAAGCCACGAACTGCGTCACGTAACATATCTACATCTTCACCTAAACCGAAGTTTAGGCTGGTATATAAGTCGCTCATTTGCTTGTGTCCTGTTGAATTTTTATTATCGTCTGGCAATAAATGTGCTGCCAACGCTTTATGGTTGCGTTTTTGGCAGTGGGTAACTCTTTAGCTGAATTGAGTCAGCCAGTTATTATTATGGGTGTTATGTTTTCAGCTGGTTATTTAGTTTTCTTTGCCGTGTTGTCTACTAAAGCAGCCTTACATTGTTGTTCGGCTGAATTAAGTTCCATTAACACAACTTTAATATCGTCCATTTGTTGTTGCAGCGCCGATTTCTTTTCATTTACTAAATCAAGCATAGTTTGTAGTTGAGTTGAGCTGCTTTTATCTGCATCGTAAAGCTCAAATAAACGACGAGTTTCTGCTAAGGAAAAGCCAAGGCGTTTACCACGTAATATGAGCTTTAAGCGGACTCTATCTTTTAGGCTGTATATACGAGTTTGTCCGCGGCGTTTAGGTTTTATTAAGCCTTGGTCTTCGTAAAAACGAATGCTACGGGTGGTGATATCAAATTCTTTTGATAAGTCACTAATTGAATATGTTGATTGAGGGCTGTGGATTGTGCTCATCATGTCACCAAAAGTGTTTCTTTTGATGCAAGATATATGAAGTTTACGTAAAGGTAAAGTTTGCTGAGGGGGTTTCAGGTTGTATTCGATTTGTTTTTTGTTAATTTTGCTTGCCACTAGAGCACTTATTATACCTTAACTATTTGTTATATTTTATTTTTTATCGTTAACATTGTAGGGCTGTTATAAGTCAAACACTTGATTGAAACATAAGGTTTTTTTATTTTTTTGTTATGTGTTATCCCTTTGTCTAATAGGGCTATATGATGAATTCTGCTCATAATCAATGTAATGCAAGTTAATTAACGGAGAGGAATATGGCTGATTTAGGACTATCAATGCACGCACAATCGATAGCCGAGCCCGAAGTGTTTTGGCAACAAGCTGCAAAAGCCATTAGCTGGGACATAGCACCTAAAACGGTATTGGATGATAGTAACAAGCCTTTTTACCGTTGGTTTTCTGATGGCAAGATGAATACGTGTTTTAATGCTGTCGATCGACATGTTCTCGCTGGTCGAGGAGAGCAAACTGCGATTCACTATATTAGTCCTGTGACTCACAATGAATATTCAATTAGTTATCGATCTGTATTGGCGCAAGTAAAACGACTGGCTGGATTGATGGTGTCTCTAGGCGTTGAAAAAGGTGACCGAGTGGTTATTTATATGCCAATGGTACCAGAAACTGCCTATGCCATGCTGGCATGTGCTCGAATTGGCGCTATCCACTCAGTGGTATTCGGTGGGTTTGCGGCGAACGAGTTGTCGACCCGTATTAATGATGCCAAACCTAAACTCATTTTATCCGCTTCTTGCGGTATTGAGCCTTCTGGTGTTGTACCGTATAAGCCTCTACTTGATGACGCATTATCTCAAGTAAGTCATCAAGTTGACCGTTGCATTATTTTAAATCGAACGGAATATCAAGCGCAATTACACTCACCAAGAGATCTCGACTGGTATGGTGCGTTGGTAGACGCTCCTGAAGTTGATTGTGTGCCGTTAGATGCGACCGATCCTTTGTATGTGTTATATACCTCAGGTACAACAGGGCAACCTAAAGGTGTCGTGCGTGATAACGGTGGCCACGCAGTGGCATTGGCGTGGTCGATGAAGCACATTTACGACATTGGTGTGGGAGATGTGTTTTGGGCCGCATCCGATGTGGGTTGGGTTGTGGGGCACTCTTACATTGTATATGGACCATTACTGGTTGGCGCAACCACCATAATGTATGAAGGTAAGCCTATTGGTACTCCTGATGCTGGTGCTTTTTGGCGTATTATTGAACAAAAACAAGTGAGGAGCTTTTTTACCGCGCCAACAGCTGTTCGTGCTATTAAACGAGAAGACCCTGAAGGCGACTTTATCAAACAATTTGATTTATCTTGTCTTAAGCAAATGTATTTAGCGGGTGAACGTTGCGATCCTGAAACCCTAAACTGGAGTCAGCGACATTTAGGTAAACCTGTGGTCGATCACTGGTGGCAAACTGAAACCGGTTGGCCTGTGGCGGCAAATTTGATGGGAACGGATCCCATTGAAATTAAAGCAGGATCGCCAGCACGTGCTGTGCCTGGTTATCAAGTCGAAATTTTAGATGCCATGGGTGAACAAGTGGCCACGAATGAAAGTGGTAATGTGGTGATTAAACAGCCCTTGCCACCAGGTACGCTAACGACACTATGGCAAAATGATAAACGCTATATTGACAGTTACTTGTCTATGTATCCCGGTTATTACTTAACCGGAGATGCGGGTTACGTCGATGAGGATGGCTATTTATACATTATGAGCCGGATTGACGATATTATAAATGTGGCTGGACACCGTTTATCAACCGGTCGATTTGAAGAGGTTTTATGTCAACATGAGGCGGTCGCAGAAGCAGCTGTCATTGGTGTACAAGATAAATTAAAAGGCCAAGTTCCTCTTGGGTTAGTGGTGCTTAAAAACGGTGTTACTTTGTCAGATGAAGTGCTTTACAAAGAGTTACTTGCGTTAGTGCGTCATGAAATTGGCCCTGTTGCTTCATTTAGGTTGGTGAGTGCAGTACAAAAACTGCCTAAAACTCGCTCTGGAAAAATATTACGTGCCACAATGCGTAAAATTGCTGACAATCAAGAGTACACAATGCCAGCAACGATTGAAGACCCACAAACCTTGGATATTGTCCGTAATGTCTTGACCAGAATGGGTTATGCTAATGCACTCACTACCGAATTAACATGATGTTACTCTTTAATCATTAACCGTAGCATTTGATGCGTTGATTTGTAACCGAAACCATAAAGGCTCAGACTTTTATGGTTTTATCTATTGTGTGTTTATGTTTTGTTCTGGTGTATAGATTGGAAACGTATTGTAAAAAACAGCGTTTCCGTGTTTTGTGACTGGTAATTTAGTTACAAGAATCGCTATAATTGCCACCCAAATGGATTCGCACTACGCGATTAATCTCTGTGACCTGTGGAAAATACACTAATGAATAACCACACCCAACAATCTCACGTCGGCGTTATAGGCCTTGGTGTGATGGGCAAGAACCTTGCACTAAATATCGCGGATAACGGCTATCATGTTGCTGTTTTTGACCTCGATACACTCAAAGTTAATGCTGCAGTGACTCAAGAAGAAACTGAGCGTAAAGCGGGAATAAAACCGCGCATGCAGCTATGTAATAATCTTACAGAAATGCTCTCCAATCTTGCTAAACCTCGCGTTATTGTCTTATCTGTTCCTGCTGGGGCGCCAGTTGATGGTGTTTGTAAATCGCTAATTGAAGCGGGTATTGAAGTTGACGATATTGTTATTGATACCGGTAATAGCTTATGGACTGATACTGTTGAGCGTGAAACCCGTTATAAAAATCAATTTGTATTTTTTAGTTCCGCGGTGTCAGGAGGGGAGGTTGGTGCCCGCTTTGGTCCGTCATTAATGCCTAGTGGTCATGAAAGCGCATGGCGTTATGTTGAGCCTATTTGGAATGCGATTGCGGCAAAAGTTGATCCACAAACCGGGTTACCCATTGAGCGCTTTGAGCCTGGTAATCCTGTTACTGAAGGTGAGCCTTGCACAGCTTATATTGGTCCTGCCGGCTCTGGTCATTATGTTAAAATGGTTCACAATGGTATTGAATATGCGGATATGCAACTTATCTGTGAAGCATACCATTTACTTAGCGATGGCTTAGGTATGTCCGCACACGATATTAGCGGCATTTTTAGCGACTGGAATAAAGGTATTCTTAACAGTTACCTTATGGAAATCAGTGCAGAAGTCTTACAGCAAGCAGATCCACTAACGGGCAAACCATTGGTTGAAATGATTTTGGATAAAGCTGGCCAAAAAGGAACGGGTTTGTGGACGGCTGTGAGCAGCTTACAAATCGGTTGTCCTGCCCCAACGATTGCTGAAGCCGTATATGCTCGGGCAGTCAGTACTCAGAAAAACTTGCGCAAGCAGTTAAGTTCAAAACTAGCGGGCCCTGCACAAGTTTCATTGAATGATGCCGACAAAGCTGAGTTTATTGCTAATCTTGAAGATGCATTATATTGCGCCAAAGTATGTTGTTATGCTCAGGGTTTTCAGCTGATGGCTATGACAGCTAAAGAACAGCACTGGACGTTAGATTTTGCCGAAATTGCTAAAATTTGGCGTGCGGGTTGTATTATTCGTGCTACGTTTTTGCAATCGATTACTCAGGCTTATCAAGAAGATGCAAACCTAGAAAGCTTATTAATGGCTGATACATTTAGCAAAACGTTGTCGCAGAAACACCTTCGCTGGCGTAAAACAGTAGCAGCCTCGGTGATGCAAGGTATTCCGGCTCCTTGTATTAGTTCAGCTATTGCCTATTACGACAGTTACCGCAGTGAAACGTTGCCGGCTAACTTGTTACAAGGCCAGCGTGACTTTTTTGGTTCGCACACTTTTGAGCGTACAGATAAGCCTCTTGGTGAGAAATACCATTTAGATTGGAGTGCTAAGCAACGCACTTTGTCTAAGGTGTAGGTTTACTAAGATTTAAAAGGCGTCTCATCTAAAAAATGAGGCGCCTATTTATTGCTATGGAATGGGTATAAAAATAAGTTAGGTTAGTGAGAAATATAACCCAATGCTAAATAGCAGACTGAAAATCATTGTAAGTTTGGCTGTTTGTCCAAGTATTGGGTTTAATGCTTCACCTGAGTTATTGTGAAATTCACGGCTGAGGTTGCGTGCAATGATTAACGAAACACCCGATAGTAATACTGGTAATCCATCGAGCGAACCTAGCAAAAAACCAGCTATGATGATCCCAAAAGGCATGTAAATAAAACTTTGGTACAAGACTTTAGCTTGTGACTCTCCAATACGTACTGCCAGTGTATTTTTTCCTGCTTTGGTGTCAGTAAAAATATCGCGGGTATTATTAACCAACATAATCGCTGCATTAAAGAAGCCAATGGCGCAACCCAATAACCACGCGGTGAGGTTTGTTGTTCCTGCTTGAAGGTAATAACTGCCGACAACAGCCACTAAACCAAAAAAGACGAAGGCCGCGATTTCGCCTAACCCATGCGAGGCTAGTGGATATGGACCTCCACTGTAACATAAGGCTCCTAGAATAGAGGCTACAGCGAGAATGGCAATGGGCCATCCACCGTGAACGATTAACAATGAACCGACTAACAATGCCGTCAATAGGCAACCTATCATGGCATTACGTACCAGTAAGGGGGCAAGAATACCACTTTGAGTAACTCTAACTGGGCCTATACGTTCTTCAGTATCAATGCCATTTTTAAAGTCAAAATAGTCGTTGGCGAGGTTAACCGATATTTGTAACAATATGGCACATAGCATTGAAGTAAAGGCAATGAGTAAGTTAAATTGTTCTAGCCCAATGGCGAGCATATTGCCAATTAATAGTGGGCCGATTGCCGCTGGCAGTGTTCGTGGGCGAATAGCTATAAACCATGATTGCATTAAGCTAGGTTGCATAATATTGTGAGACGCAGTGTTGATTAGTCATATCTAATAGCATAACAAAAATTCAATTAGCTTGCCGATATGAATATTTGCGTTGTATCACTATTTTACGATTTGTCGGGGGATCAAGGAAAATCAGCAGTTAGTATAGAATAAGCTAGAAAACATCAGCTTAACTAAGGTAATCTTATTGTTAATTAATGTTGTGAAGAAGGTATTATGAGTCAGGTATTAAATGATTTATTGTCATTATTGTCACTTGAAAGAATTGAACATGGCCTGTTTCGTGGTCAAAGCCAAGACTTAGGCTTTGGACATGTTTTTGGTGGGCAAGTAATGGGTCAAGCATTAAGTGCAGCAAAACAGACGGTTAGCGAAGACCGGCATGTACATTCTTTACATTCATACTTTTTACGCGCAGGTGATGAAAAGTTACCGATAATTTATGATGTAGAGAATATGCGTGATGGTGGTAGCTTTAGTGCTCGTAGAGTGAAGGCTATTCAAAAAGGTCGACCGATTTTTTACATGACCTGTTCGTTCCAAACTGTCGAAGAAGGTTTTAATCATCAAGACCCAATGCCTAATGTACCCGGCCCTGAAGGATTACTTAATCAGCAAGAACTTGCAATGACGATGCGTGATAAAGTACCTGAGAAAATGCTAGAAAAATTTATGGCAGACTCGCCAATTGAAATGCGCCTTGTTAATCCACTGCATCCAATTGCACCTGGTACAAATGAACCAAAACGTTATGTTTGGTTGCGTGCTAATGGTGTGGTTCCAAGTGATCATAGTATTCAAGAGTATCTTTTGGCATACGCATCCGACTTTAATTTTTTGGTTACAGCTGCACAGCCTCATGGGGTGTCTTTTCCTACACCGGGTATGAGAATGGCGACAATTGATCATGCTATGTGGTTTCATCGTCCGTTTAATATGGGGGAGTGGCTACTGTACTGTATTGATAGCCCTAATGCCGGTGGTGGACGAGGATTTGTTAAAGGCCAGTTTTTTGATCAACAAGGGCGACTCGTTGCTTCTGCAACACAGGAAGGTTTGCTTAGAATGAGCAAGTAGGGACAAACATGACAATGCTTAAAAACGGAATACAATTATTGCTTGTCGCTTTGATTGCCACAATGCTGAACGGCTGTGTTACCGTCGGGCCAGAGAAACCTATTATTGTTAATGGTTATGCGGGTTATTCGGAAAAAATAGCTTTACCTCAAGGTTGTAAAATTAACATTGCGCTGATCGATTTTAATACACCGGGGGCGATTATTTCTCAGAAAAACTTTGATGTAGCTAGAGCTCCCGTCCCATTTAAATTTACGTTACCTGCTGAGCTCATTAGTCGCAGCGTTGATTATGGTGTAGTGGCGATGATCACGTACCAAGGTAATGTTATTTTTCAGACCTATGATAAGTTTCGTGTGATCAATAACGGAAAATATACCACTGATGTGTTGATGAAACGCGTTAAATAAGCGCTATAACA
This sequence comes from Shewanella sp. A22, assembly GCF_053850585.1. Lineage (NCBI taxonomy): Bacteria > Pseudomonadati > Pseudomonadota > Gammaproteobacteria > Alteromonadales > Shewanellaceae > Shewanella > Shewanella sp. A22. The sequence continues at coordinate 8,384 of NZ_JBSQBN010000061.1, read as the reverse complement.
ATGTAGCTCACAAACTCTTATGCCCGCCATTGATCTATTTATTCGTCGGGTAATAATCTGTTTCCTATCCTAATGTGTTGTTTAGGTTGTTTATGACAGACATAATGCCGACTTATCGTTCGCATGCACAAACTCGTTTGATTTGGGCTTTGTGCATTGCTTCTGTAGTGATTTATATTAATTTGTACACTGTGCAAGGCATGTTGCCATCTATTGCCGAGCATTTTGATGTGTCGGGTGCACAAGCGACTTTGGTGTTATCCGTAACCAGTTTTACCTTAGCGTTTTCATTACTTTTTTATGCGGTATTATCTGACAGAGTGGGTCGATTAGTCCCTATTGTTGTCAGTTTATGGTTACTCGCAGCATCTAATATTTTATTAATATTTGCTCAAACATTTGACGATTTAGTGTGGGTACGTTTACTGCAAGGCATTTTGTTAGCTGCTGTTCCAGCTATTTCGATGGCGTATTTTAAAGAACAATTGGCGCCTAATTTTATGCTAAAAGCCGCAGCTGTCTATATTATGGCTAATAGTATGGGGGGGATTTCTGGGCGGATATTTGGTGGCTTAATGGCACAGAATCTGTCTTGGCGATCGTCTATGGGCTTAGTGTTCGTGGTCACGTTAATTGGTGTGGCATTGGTCACGTATTTATTACCGCGTAAAGAAATTAAGCCTAATGTGATTAAGCAAAAAATGTCTTTACTGCACAAGGTTAAGCAAGATATTAATGGCTTTATGTTTCACCTTTCTGACTCACAAATGCGCTTAGCTTATATCATAGGCGGTTTAGCCTTTATGATGATGGTCAATCAGTTTAGTTTTATTCAGTTGCATATTATGGCTGAGCCTTATGGTTTGAGTCGTTTTAATGCAACCTTGATATTTTTATGTTATTCAAGTGGCACCTTTGCATCATATCTATCGGCAAAGTGGATTGTACGCTATGGCTCTATGCCATTATTTCGGGTGGCATTATGTTTAATGGTGACAGGCACATTATTGACCTTGGTTGATACCTTGACCGCGATTGTGGTGGGTTTTTTGATTAGTGCTTGTGGTTTTTTCTTAACGCACAGTTGTTGTAATTCCTTTGTAGCGATTCGAGCTACCAGTCATCGTGCCAAAGCGACATCATTATATTTATGTTGTTATTACCTTGGCGCATCCCTAGGTGGGCCCTATTTAATGCTATTTTGGCATAAAGCTGAATGGAATGGTGTCGTTATAGGTTCAATGAGTCTTTTGGTGTTGTTATTCGTGGCTATTTGGCGTTTGGGGATACATCAACAACGGCTTGTTGATGTATCTTCGCCAGACTAACTTTCGATAAATTGTTTGCGGTCTAGGTCAAACTTGCGCATTTTGTCGTACAAGGTTTTACGGGGTAATTCGAGCTGTTCCATGGTTAATTTGATGCTGCCTTTATTGTGGCTTAAGGCTTCTTCTATCAACATTCGCTCAAAAAACTCTACTCGTTGTTGTAACGACATACTGGTATACATTGTGGTGTGACTGTCTAGGTTGCCAGCAAAAGCCGCTTCTGCGCCCAATAACACATAACGTTCCGCCAAGTTACGCAGTTCACGAACGTTGCCCGGCCAGTCATGTGATGTGAGTACCATGGTTTGTTCTGGCGTTAATGCAATTAATGCTTTGTGGTAGCGTGCCGATGCAATGCGAGCAAAGTGCAAAAATAGTAGTGGAATGTCTTCTCGACGATCTCGTAATGGAGGGATCACAATAGTAACGAGATTAAGACGATACAATAAATCTTGTCTAAATGTCCCTTCTTCACACAGTTGCTGTAAATTCAATTTTGTTGCGGCAATAACTCGTATGTCCAAATCTATTGGGGTATTAGATCCTAATCGTTCTACTTTGCGATCTTCTAGTACTCGGAGCAATTTAACTTGCAGTGCCATGGGGGTACTTTCTATTTCATCGAGGAGTAATGTGCCACCATTTGCATACTCAAATTTACCAATTCGGCGTTTATCAATACCGGTAAATGCTCCTGATTCGGCGCCAAATAGTTCGCTTTCAATTAGGTTTTCTGGGATTGCACCACAGTTAATCGCGACAAAATTGGCCTTGTTACGGTAGCTATGATCATGTAAATATCGTGCGACCAGCTCTTTACCTGCACCGGTTTCGCCTTCGATCATGATGTCTGTAGGTGTGTCGAGTACTTGGTCTATAAGGTGGCGCATTTTCATTACGCTGGGGCTATTACCGAGGATCCTTGGACCTGGCGCTATGTGGGACTCAAGCTCACGTTTTAATTTGCGATTTTCTAGAGTAAGCGATCGCTTATCGAGTGCTCGTTTAGCGACATCAAGAATGTGTTCGTTATTAAACGGTTTTTCAATAAAGTCGTAAGCGCCTTTTTTTAACGCATCGACTGCCATGGCAATATCACCAAATCCAGTGAGTAACACAATAGGGAGGTCATTATCTTGTAGCTTAAGTTGTTGCAGTAAACTTAATCCATCTAATTGGGGCATATTTACATCTGAAATGATTATTCCTGGCCAATTGGGAGTAATGTGACGAATAATGGTGTGTGGGTCAGTAATAGCCAATGCTGTGATATTTTCGAGTTTAAATAATTGCTGTAACACGATGCCGATATGTGGCTCGTCATCAACAATAATGATTTGATAGTCGTTGATGTTTTGTATTTGGGTCACGTTTACACTTCCTCACGTAAATAAAGCGGCAGCACGATATGAAAAATAGCGCCGCCTTGTTGTGCGTTTTCAACAGTGATTGAGCCTTGCATTGATTCGATAATTCGTTGTGATATCGATAAACCTAACCCTAAGCCTTGGCGTTCGCTGGTGGTGTAATAGGGTTCGAAAATTTTATTCATTTGGCTTTCTCTCACACCTGGTCCGCTGTCTTGGATACTTATATTAACTTTTTCGTCACAATAGACTTCAATTTGCAGTAGGCGTTCAGTGGATTGTTGCATGGCTACAATCGCATTGCTTATTAAGTTAACTAGCACTTGTTGTAGTCTGACGCTGTCGCCCCATATTTGGCATTTACCCTCGACTAGTTTTAATGACAACTTAATACCTTGTTTGAGCATCTCAGGCTGAACTATGGTAAGCGATTGCTCAATAGATTGATTTACTTCGGTAGCATAGTCTTTACCCTGAGATTTACGAGTAAAGCTTTTAAATTGACCAATAATATCGGCTAGTCTATCAGTTAGTTGTATCATGATCTTAATATTACTGTTCGCATCTTCAATCATATTACGATTAATGAATGTTTGAGTATTTTGAGCGTAGCTTCTTAACGCAGCTAAAGGCTGATTAAGTTCATGGTTAATACTGGCAGAGAGACTGCCTATGACGGTCAATTTAGCTGCTTGGATTAATTCATCTTGCGTGTCTTTAAGTTGGGTATTGGTTTGCTCTAATGCTAAGGTGCGTTCTTTTACCCTTTGTTCTAATTGATTTTGTGATTGACGCATTCGATGCAAGTTTTTACGACGTTCGATATTGTATAATATGAACAAGGTTAACAATAAATACAGTGTGGCAGCCAATAACATGACTGGTGGTAGTGACGCGTATAATGGCTCCATTGGTGCAAATATATGAACGTTCCAATTAGCGTTCGGCATCAATTGGTGGCGTTCAAGGTATTTTGCTTGGCCTTCAAATGATGAAATTTGATATACCTGAGTAGAGTTAGCTTCACCAAGGATAAATCTTGGGGTTAAACTGAGCTCTCCTATTGGCCTATTGGCATAGCGTTTGGAGGAGTTTAAAGCAAACCGTTTAGCTTGTGTCAGTGGCGTTAATGAATTAAACCGCCAACTATTTATGCTCGAAAGAAAGACTATATTGTCAGGGTCACTGATCATAAACTCATACTGACTCGCGATAGCAATACCACTACTTTGTTGTTCAATTAGACTAATATCCACTTTTACAACCACAACACCTAATACCACGCCTTTGTGGTATACCGGATTCGCAAAGTAAAATCCGCGCTTATTCGATGATGTGCCTACGGCATAATATCGTCCAGATTTACCTGAAATTGCATCGATAAAATAAGGCCTAAATGAATAATCTTGATTAATAAAGGAGTTTTTCTTTTGCCAATTGCTAGCGGCAATTGCTATACCTAATGCATCTGTTAGGTAAACATCAGATGATTCAGTAACCAGCTGTAATTCTGACAAGTATGCATTGAGTTTATTAATCGTCTGGGGGTTTTGTTGATCGAGTAAGCCTTGTTCTAATATTGGGTTTTGTGCGAGTACCGCAGGAATATTTTCATAGTGTGAAAGTGCATTATCAATAAAAATTACCAGTTCATTGATTTGTTTTTCAGACTGTTTAGCAATGCTCTTTGTACCTTGTTCCAATAAATACCAATAGGTAACTTTAAGCGTAAGTAATAAACCGATAATGAGTACAATACTCATGAAAATATTGCGCTTTTTAATACTAAAAAATGAAGGCATACATATTCTCAATGGCTATTATGTTGGCATAGTGATTAGCATAAATTAAAACGAGCCTTAATTAAGACTCGTTTATAATACGCTAATTATTACAATTAGTAGCCGTTTAATTTATCTATGTATTCCGGTAAAAACAGTGAAATTTGTGGAATATAGGTAATCAACATTAAAAAACCGAGTAATAATATTAGCCAAGGTAGGCACGATTGGATAACCCATCCCATGCTTTTTCCGGTTATCCCTGCTGTGACAAAGAGATTGAGCCCTACAGGCGGTGTGAGCATACCTATTTCCATGTTAACCACCATAATGATACCTAAATGGATTGGATCAATACCTAGCTGAGTCGCGATTGGAAACAGAATGGGGGCCATAATTAATAAAATGGCCGATGGTTCCATAAAGTTACCGGCAGCAAGTAGGAGTAAGTTAACAATTATCAAGAAGCCCCAAGCAGGTAACCCAAATCCGACAATGGTTTCGGCAATAATGTGTGGGATACGTTCAGTTGTCAGAACATGTGCGAATAACATAGCATTGGCAATAATGAACAGTAGCATAATGCTAACTTTCGCACCATCACGCACCACATTACGAATTTCTTTATCGGTAGGTGTTTTAATGGCCGCGATCATCATGTGCCCAAGGTTGCGCAATGACGCTGACACTAGAGATTCTTGTTGATTTCGCCAAGCAACATTTTTGAGAGGTCCAATATCGCGATAACCAAATACAGAAATAAAATAAGCGTAAACACAGGCCACAGCTGCTGCTTCGGTTGGGCTCGCGACCCCACCATAAATGGCACCTAATACAATAAAGATTAATGCTAAACCTCCAAAGGCTTTAGCACTAGATAAGGCTAGGGCTTTTACCCCTGGGAAAGGGCGTGAAGGAAGTTTTTTTATACGGGCAACAATGTAAATAGCGAGCATTAAAATAAAGCCCATCATTAATCCTGGAATTAAGCCTGCCATAAACATTCTTGCTGCCGACACCTCTGTTGCTGCAGCATAAACCAGCATCACAATTGAAGGCGGAATTAAAATCCCTAAAGTACCTGAAGTGGTAATAACACCAGCAGCAAATTTTTCAGGATAACCCGCTCGCACCATACCTACAATGACAATTGAGCCAATAGCTGCAACTGTTGCTGGTGAAGATCCCGACACCGCCGCAAATAGCATACATGCCATCACCGATGCCATGGCAAGGCCTCCGCGGATATGACCTACGCTGTCCATTGCAAAGTCAATAATTCGCCTTGCAACACCACCAGTAGATAAAAATGCGGATGATAAAATAAAAAATGGAATGGCTAATAAAGTGTAGTGTTCAGAGGTTGATTCATAAAGCTTTAGCACAATTGAGGCTAGTGAGTCATTTGAAAACAATAGAATAGTTAGTATGCTTGAAAATCCTAAAGCAATGGCAATAGGCATACCGATCATCATACAAATAAACAGAGCGATAAATAGCGTTGCTATAGTCATTATTTCGCGTCCTTATCATTTTTTTCTTGTTGTTCTGATGATGTGGGTAGCGCGGCCTCATCAATTAAATGCATGCTGTCTTTAGCTTCATTGGCGAGCTGAAAGCCAACAGCTTGGTTCTTTAAGATAGCGATAAATAATTCAATAAAACGCCAAGTGAGCATAGAGAAACCGATTATTATAATACTTTGAGATAACCAGATTGGTATTGCCCCATCTTCTACGTCAATACGTAAAGTCTCCCAAGCAAAGTCAGGATCAAGTTGATGAATAAACCAAGCTGGAAAATCAATATCTTCCATCGGGATTCCAATTTGATACATTTGACTGAGGTAGTCCCACGATCCTTTTAAAAAAATTCCGCAGTAAACCAAGCAACATAAGCATGCAAAGACAGCGACTGCTTTTTGAGGCTTGCCTGACAATTTTGAAACAAAGGCATCAACACCGATATGTGCCCCTACTTTTACACCATATGACATACCAAAAAGAACGAACCAGCCACATAGCGTGAGGGTAAGTTCTTGGATCCATAAAAAACCTGTATTAAAAAAGAAACGTGCAATAACTTCACCAAAAACCAACAAAGTCATCAATGTGATCAAAAGATTGAGAAAGCCTTCTTCAAAATAACCAAATAGTCTGGACATCACGGTCATACTCCTTGAATGAGAAAGAGTGGTACTGATATTACAAAGGAAGCAGTACCACATTAAGGATTATTGGGACTATTTAGTATTTGCCGCTTGTGCTGCATCAATCATGTCTTTACCAATTTGGTCTTCAAATTTAGTCCAAACAGGTTTCATTGCATTCACCCATTGCTTACGTGCTGCAGGGGTTAATGTTACTAACTCAGAGCGCTGAGAATCGATAATGGTTTGCTTGTCTTTATTATCTTTTTCAGCAGCAATCTTGTTACCCAGTGCGATTGCTTCATCAAGTGATGATTTAAAGATGTTACGTTTATCCGTAGGAAGAGCTTTCCAGAAGGTATTTGACGTTACAACCATGTAATCTAGGACGCCATGATTACTTTCAGTGATGTGACTTTGCACTTCATAAAATTTCTTTGAATAGATATTTGACCAAGTATTTTCTTGACCATCAATTGCGCGAGTCTGCAGTAATGTAAATACCTCAGAAAAAGGCTTTTTAACGGGAATTGCACCAACAGCATCAAACTGTGCAGCTATGACATCTGACGCCATGATACGGAATTTTTTACCGTCAGCATCTTTAGGTAATGCCAATGGTTCATTCGCTGAGAATTGCTTCATACCATTATGTAAATAACCTAAACCAACAATCCCCTTACGGTTCATTGAGTTTAATAATTTTTGGCCAGATTTAGATTGCTGAAATCTATCCACTGCAGCCATATCTTCGAACAAGAAGGGTAAATCAAAAATTTGTAATTTTTTAGTGTAACGTTCAAATTTAGACAATGAAGGTGCTACAAACTGAACATCATTTAACAATAACGCAGCTAGCTCGTTGTTATCCCCAAATAACTGTGAGTTAGGAAATACATTTACGACGTACTCACCAGGTAAACGTTGTTCAATTAATTCTTTAAACTTTAATGCCATTTGCCCTTTAGGCGTGTTCTCTGCTACTACATGTGAGAACTTAATTTCTACCGGTTCAGCAAATACATTAAAACTCGCTGCTAAGATTGAAGCGATAGTTGCAAATTTTGCAATAGATTTAAATGGTTGTGTAAAGGTACTTGTAGACTTTTTCATGAGGTTTAGCTTCCTTTTTTTAGTGTTATATTTTCCTCACGTGGTGACTTGCTCCAGAACAAGTTCGCCATAAACGCATTATGAGGATATATAAAACATAGCAAGCATCAGACCACAATGTTAACTGTTTGTAACCAATTGAAATTAATTGTTTTTTATTTTATTTGATGATGGTTTAACGAATTTATGTGTGGATAGTCACACATAAATAATTGGCGGGTGGGTGGGATGTCACACATTTTGTTGTGGTGGTAGAAAGATCTCGTTTAGGTTTGTATGTTGATCTTTAACTGGGGATATAAAAAGAATAGATATAAGTGAAATTAAGTCATCACTAAACATATAACAAAAAACCACCCTAAGGTGGTTTTTATTTACAATACAAATAATGTTGTATTAGTACCAAATAATTGGTGGAGCTACACGGGATCGAACCGTGGACCTCTTCACTGCCAGCGAAGCGCTCTCCCAGCTGAGCTATAGCCCCAAATTCTAGCCAGATATAACTAAAATTTGAATAATATGGTATCCCATAGGGGATTCGAACCCCTGTTACCGCCGTGAAAGGGCGGTGTCCTAGGCCTCTAGACGAATGGGACACAGTTGATACGTTATACTCTGTATCGAGTGAATACTCACTAATGTC
>NZ_JBSQBN010000060.1:0-26699 GCF_053850585.1 Shewanella sp. A22 | reverse complement strand
GTATTTTGAAAGCATCTAACGAAGCATAAAGGACTTTGAAACCCGCCAGAATGGAGTCTCTCAGGTATTCCACTTCTGTGTTACATCGATTTAAAAGGGAACAACCATTTCTACATCAATGTGCCTTAAATTGAAAAACCTGAGAGACTCTGAACTGACCAGATATTTAATGAGATTGGTATAATTATGTGAAATTGGTATTAAAAATAGAACAAAAAGCAAAAAGCCCGTCTATTAAGACGGGCTTTCTATATTTGGCTGGGATACCAGGATTCGAACCTGGGGATGCCGAGATCAAAACCCGGTGCCTTACCGCTTGGCGATATCCCAATAATGCAAATTAATTTTTAACGCAAAGAAGTCATTCATGTTGACTAGAATTTGATGGTACGGGAAGAGAGACTTGAACTCTCACACCTTGCGGCACCAGAACCTAAATCTGGCGTGTCTACCAATTTCACCATTCCCGCATCAAATTTTAACTTAGAGTATACTCTTTTTATTTCAGAGTAAACTTTGGCTTTATTAGCTAGTGTAAGTGCCACTCACCCTACCCAATAAATATGGTAGCAATGGCGGGACTTGAACCTGCGACCCCAGCATTATGAGTGCTGTGCTCTAACCAGCTGAGCTACATTGCCAAAGATGGCTGGGATACCAGGATTCGAACCTGGGGATGCCGAGATCAAAACCCGGTGCCTTACCGCTTGGCGATATCCCAATAATCTTGTCTTACTTTATAAATGGCTGGGATACCAGGATTCGAACCTGGGGATGCCGAGATCAAAACCCGGTGCCTTACCGCTTGGCGATATCCCAATCAAACTTTTTTTGAAATGTCCGCCAAAGCCAACCTTTCGAATAAATGGTACGGGAAGAGAGACTTGAACTCTCACACCTTGCGGCACCAGAACCTAAATCTGGCGTGTCTACCAATTTCACCATTCCCGCACAACACTCTAGTTTAGCATCTTGAGTAGATGGGTAAGAAATAGATGGTAGCAATAGCGGGATTTGAACCTGCGACCCCAGCATTATGAGTGCTGTGCTCTAACCAACTGAGCTATATTGCCACTATTTCTTGCAATCCCTCTTGGCGAGGAACGGGGCGTATTATGCTTATTCAGGTTATCGAGGTCAACTGGTTTTTTTCGCTATTTTCATCAATTCGACTTGTTCGGCTATAACTTCACCAAACTGAATGCCGAATCGACAAAAAAAACCAATTAACTTGCCTTAAACAGCGTTACGACCCTTTTCTGTTTCTTAATAGTACAAATAGGACTTATACATTAAATAAGAAATGCATGACGTCGCCATCTTTTACGACATAGGTTTTACCTTCTACCCGTAATTTACCAGCATCTTTAGCGCCAGCTTCACCTTTGTAAGTAATAAAATCTTGATACGCCATAACTTGAGCACGAATAAAGCCACGCTCAAAATCAGTATGGATAACACCAGCAGCTTGCGGAGCAGATGCGCCAACAGGGACAGTCCATGCACGTACTTCTTTCACGCCCGCAGTAAAGTAAGTTTGCAGGTTTAACAATTCATAACCAGCACGAATAACCCGATCTAAGCCCGACTCTTCTAAGCCTAAATCAGCCATAAACTCTGCCCGGTCATCTGCTTCCATTTCGGCTAATTCCGATTCAATAGCGGCACACACTGGCACAACAATAGCGTTTTCAGTTGCTGCGATTGAACGAACAACATCTAGATGAGGGTTATTTTCAAAGCCATCTTCAGCCACGTTAGCAATATACATGGTTGGCTTAATCGTTAAGAAGTTTAGATACGCCACTGCGGCCAATTCTTCTTTAGTTAACGCTAACGAACGCAGCATCTTGCCTTCATCTAACACTGGACGCATTTTTTCAAGTACGCTTATTTCGAATTTCGCGTCACCATCACCACCTTTTGCGCGTTTGGCTTGACGAAAAATAGCACGTTCACATGCATCTAAATCGGCTAAAGCTAACTCAGTATTGATCACTTCAATATCGCCTGCAGGGTCAATTTTATTGGCTACATGGACAATGTTTGGATCTTCAAAACAACGCACAACATGACCAATTGCGTCAGTTTCACGAATATTAGCTAAAAATTTGTTACCTAAACCTTCACCTTTAGAAGCTCCTGCGACTAGGCCTGCAATGTCAACAAACTCCATTGTGGTAGGTAATATACGTTGAGGTTTTACTATTTCAGCTAACGCGTCAAGACGTGAATCAGGTACAGGCACTACGCCGGTGTTTGGCTCAATAGTACAAAACGGAAAGTTTGCCGCTTCAATACCCGCTTGTGTTAGCGCATTAAACAGCGTTGACTTACCTACGTTTGGCAAACCAACAATGCCGCATTTAAAACCCATATTCTTACCTTTATATGTGTAGAATTATCCCAACGGATAATTATGTCGAAAGTCTGTTAAAGCAAAATTGGTGTGTTTATTCTGCTTTGAACGAATGTAATCTATGCATGGCTTTCGCCATGTCTTGGTTAAATAAAATCTCGGTTGAACGAGCCGCTTCATCAATCGCGGCATTTATCCGCTCTTGCTCTAGTGCTGGCGCTCTGCCTAATACATAACCGCTAACTTTATTTTTATCACCCGGATGGCCAATACCAATACGCAAGCGATGAAAATTTTTGTCGTTCCCTAAACAGGCAATTATATCTTTTAAACCATTATGGCCACCATGGCCGCCACCTAGTTTAAATTTGGCTACGCCAGGCTCCATGTCGAGCTCATCATGTGCAACCAAAATTTCCTCGGGCAATATTCGGAAAAAGTTGGCTAACGCTGCAACCGATTTACCGCTTAAATTCATGTAAGTTGTTGGGATCAACAACCGCACATCTCTGCCATGTAAAACTGCGCGTGCGGTAACACCATAATATTTACTGTCTGGCATTAACTGAACATTGCAAATACGTGCCAATTCTTGCACGTACCATGCGCCAGCATTATGACGAGTTTGTGCGTATTCCGCACCTGGGTTTGCCAACCCAACAATCAGTTTAATGTTACTCATTACAACCTAGTCAGTTTATTAATGCGCATTACTGCCAAGCGCCTTTAATGGGTTACATCAAAATACACATGATGCAAAACGCGGCATTTTAGCACTCAAATGGCTTGTCAACAAACGACAAGTTTAGCCTATGTAAAGTCTACTTAAGCCCAAGGGCATACTTTAATACTTTACGTTTTATGGGTGAGTCGATGTTTGCCAGTTTTAACGCGCCATTGCGCAGTAGTTTCAATGGCAGTAAATCATTACTAAAACCTGCGTAGAACGCATCCATTGCGGTCATCATTAATTGATTATCGTAATAACGTGCCTGTTGATAACGTTTTAGTACTTTGCTTTCCCACCATGTGTCACCCGATCCAATCGCGTCTGCAACCTGAGCCACCAGCACATCCACATCTTTAAAGCCAATATTAACCCCTTGTCCAGCCAATGGGTTAATGGTATGAGCTGCGTCACCAATGATCACCACATTATCTTGGTAATATTGTTGTGCATGACGGCGCGTTAATGGAAAGCTGCCTCGACTTTCGACCGTAAAATGAGGGTCTAAGCGTGAAGGGAAGTGTTGGCGAATTTGCTCAGCTAATTGTAAGTTACTCAGCTGAGACAATTGCTTAATTCGATTGGCATCGTCATACCACACTAGTGATGCATGGTTTCCGGGTAACGGCAACAGGCTTCTTGGGCCTGCTGGTGTAAATTGTTGCCATGTAATTTCTTGTTGTGGTGTTTGAGTGTTGATATTAATTAACATGGCTGACTGGGCATAATCCCATCCTGTCAAACCAATACCTGCCCATTGCCGCACTTGTGAATGTGCCCCATCTGCACCAATTAATAATCGTGTGGTTAATTGGCTATCGTTATCAAGCAAGACTTCAATATGTTGACTCTGCAATTTACGATTAAATGTGTTTACCTTACACGGGCAAAGAAGGTCGACATTATCCATGCGGCGTAACTGCTGCCACAAACTAAGTTGTATAAGCCGATTCTCAAAAAAATAACCTAAATGAGTCTGCCCAATTTGCTCAGCACTAAATGAGGTTAAACAGCCCTCCATTTCCCACGTTTCTAGACCCGTATAAGGAGCGTAACGCATAGTAAGCAGTTCATCCATGACGCCAAAACGGGCTAACAATTGCTCCGATGCCACACTTATCGCAGATACTCGCACGTCTAATGGTTGTTCAAAATGATATGATTGCGGCTCGCGCGGCTCAATAACGGCAACTTTTAAACCCAGCTGGCCAAGTCCAATCGCGGCTGCCGCGCCAACCATACCGCCACCAATAACAACAGCATCATATTCAGTTGAATGGAGGCCATCTGTTGCTGAGAGAGAAACATCTTGCATTGTGAACATATCCCTAAAAAGTGACGCGTAGTACGCCTAATCAATGCATTAAACAAGCTATTGCTATCTATTTAATAGGCAATAGTGATGGATTGAATGAACGATAACTGTCTATATGTCTTTCTCATATTACGAAGGCATATTGAGAAAGACTTACAACCATTACCAAAACATATCATTTATGATGCCAATTATGCCCTATATCACCAAACCACGGAAATATTGCTGTTCTTTAATCGTGACATAAACCCAAACGTGCAAATTCCCCCGAGTCATATGCCTGTAAAATGGTGGTAAAACTTGCCTGTTTCATCGCACAACTAGCCTCTTTTTACACAAAACATTTAACATTACATTTTTTAAGGTTATAAAAAACTTTACATTCAAATAACTGAAACTTGCACTAGTGCTAGCCAGAGCGCCTGACAACAGGTAAAATATCGCGCTATTTTTACTGTTGTTTACCGGCGAGCACTGATGAGTAAAAAACTTCATATAAAAACCTGGGGCTGTCAAATGAATGAGTACGACTCATCAAAGATGGCTGATTTACTAGACGACTATCAAGGGTATACCTTGACAGAGGACGCAACCGAAGCAGATGTACTGCTGCTTAATACTTGCTCTATTCGTGAAAAAGCACAGGAGAAGGTTTTCCATCAGCTAGGGCGTTGGAAGTCTTTAAAAGATAAAAATCCTAATTTAATTATTGGGGTTGGCGGCTGTGTTGCCTCACAAGAAGGTAAAGCGATTAAAGATCGCGCTCAGTGCGTTGATATTATCTTTGGTCCACAAACACTGCATCGCTTACCAGAGATGATTGAACAAATTCAACGCGGCGAAAAAGCAGTGATTGATATCAGCTTCCCAGAAATTGAGAAGTTTGATCGTCTTCCTGAACCTCGCGCTGATGGTCCAACTGCGTTTGTATCGATTATGGAAGGTTGCAGTAAATACTGCTCTTTCTGCGTAGTGCCATACACTCGCGGCGAAGAAGTGAGCCGTCCTTTGGATGACGTTATTCTTGAAGTCGCTCAATTGGCAGCTCAAGGTGTCCGCGAAGTGAATTTATTAGGTCAAAATGTTAACGCATACCGTGGCGCAACCCACGACGATGAAATTTGTACTTTTGCTGAGTTGCTGCGTTTAATCGCATCAATCGACGGTATCGATCGTTTACGTTTTACCACCAGCCACCCAATTGAGTTTACTCAAGACATTATCGATGTGTATGAAGACACGCCGGAATTGGTGAGTTTCTTACACTTACCGGTTCAGTCAGGTTCTGACCGTATTTTAACCCAAATGAAGCGTGGTCATATGGCCATCGAGTATAAATCGATTATTCGTCGTCTACGTAAAGCACGTCCAGATATCCAAATCAGCTCAGACTTTATTATTGGTTTCCCAGGAGAATCGAAAGACGATTTTGCTGATACCATGAAACTGATTGAAGACGTTGGCTTTGACCACAGTTTTAGCTTTATCTACAGCGCCCGTCCAGGTACGCCCGCAGCAGACTTGCCAGATGATGTCAGCGACGATGAAAAGAAACAGCGCTTGGCTATTTTGCAAGACCGTATTACACAACAAGCGATGCGCTACAGCCGTCAAATGCTAGGTACGGTTCAACGTATTTTAGTTGAAGGGCCATCGGTAAAAAAACCAATGGAGCTTCGTGGTCGTACAGAAAACAGTCGTGTGGTGAATTTTGAAGCCCCCCACACACATATTGGCAGTTTTGTTGATGTAAAAATTGTTGATGTCTACACCAACTCATTGCGTGGCGAATTTGTTCGTGGTGAGCATGAAATGGATTTACGTCGTAATTTACGTCCGTCTGATATTTTAGCTAAACATAAGCAAGCTGACGCATTAGGCGTGGTACATTTTAAACCGTAACCGATATTTGGTTGCGTGAAAATGTTTTAAAGGCGGCTTGTCCGCCTTTAATTTTGCCTAAAACCTCCCATATTATGGTAATTCAATAAAGACACTCGTAAACTGTGAACAGTAGCTAATGACACTTGTCATATTAAATTTTTATTGTTCACAATCTAACACTGGAGCTCTATTTGACCACTAAAGTCACCACAATGAACTTGTATCTAGAACCTTCAGATACACGCCGTCTCTCCTCATTATGTGGCCCATTTGATGACAACATCAAACAACTTGAACGCCGCCTAGGTGTTGAGATTATCCATAAAAATAACCACTTCACTATTGTTGGTTTGCCGCGTAATGCCCTTAATACTAATAACTTGTTACGCCAGCTATACATTGAAACCCAAACCGTAAAAGGTAGCACGCCAGACTTAGAGCCTGAAGTGGTTCATTTAGCGATTCAAGAAGCGATTAATCTTGAAGCAGAACAAGAGTCAGACGACAGTATTCATATCAAAACCAAGCGTGGCGTCATTAAGCCTCGTACACCCAATCAAAGTGTGTACATGCATAACATTACTCGCCACGATATCAGTTTTGGTATTGGCCCTGCAGGTACTGGGAAAACGTACCTAGCAGTGGCTGCTGCAGTAGATGCCTATGAGCGTCAGGAAGTACGTCGTATTCTTTTAACACGCCCTGCCGTTGAAGCAGGTGAGAAACTTGGTTTTCTACCCGGCGATTTGAGCCAAAAAGTCGACCCTTATTTGCGCCCGCTCTATGATGCCTTATTTGAAATGATGGGGTTTGAAAAAGTTGAAAAACTCATTGAACGCGGTGTAATTGAAGTCGCTCCACTTGCCTATATGCGCGGCCGTACACTCAATGATGCTTTTATTATTCTAGATGAAGCCCAAAACACCACCGTTGAACAAATGAAAATGTTCTTAACCCGTATTGGATTTAATTCTCGCGCGGTGATCACTGGTGATATAACCCAAATCGATTTGCCTCGCAGCCAGAAGTCTGGTTTACGTCACGCCATTGAAGTCCTCAGTAAAGTACCAGAGATCAGCTTTAATTTCTTTATTGCTCAAGATGTGGTTCGCCATCCTGTAGTGGCAAGAATTGTCGAAGCATATGAAGCATTTGAACAGCAAGAACAAATCGAAAAAGCCATCAAAGAACAGGCTTATCGCGAACGAGAACAAAAACGTCAGCAAGTAGACAAAGAGGAAAGTGCTCAATGAGCCCACAAGAGATAGCATTAGATCTCGACCTACAAATTGCAGTCGATAATCCGCGATTACCGACTCAAGCCGAGTTTGAAACGTGGATTCGAACCGCGATTGGTCAAACGATGACAAGAGTCGAATTGACCATTCGCCTTGTTGATACTGTTGAAAGTCAACAACTCAACTCAACTTATCGCGGCAAAGATAAGCCGACAAACGTGTTGTCATTCCCGTTTGAAGCGCCGCCTGAAGTTGAATTACCTTTACTTGGTGACTTGGTTATTTGCACACAAGTGGTAGAACAAGAATCCATTGAGCAAAATAAACCCTTAAATGCACATTGGGCACATATGGTCATACACGGCTGCTTGCATTTGCTAGGTTATGACCATATTATCGACGAGGAAGCCGATGAAATGGAGTCATTAGAGACCCAACTTATTGAAGGCTTAGGTTTTACTGACCCCTATAAGGAAGCATAAATAAGCAAGTTATATCAGGTAGATAATCTTGTTTAAATAAATATTATGAGTGACGATATCCCCCCGAGTACAAGCGCCCACAAGAAAAGCTGGTTCGATAAGATTAACCAATTATTTCAGGGCGAACCTCAAAATCGCGAAGATTTAGTCGATGTAATTGCAGGTGCAGAAATGCGAGACCTCATTACAGAAGATACTCGCGAAATGATTAAAGGTGTATTAGAGGTTTCCGACCTTCGTGTACGCGACATCATGATCCCAAGATCGCAAATTGTCACCATCCAAATAGACTCAAGCGTTGATGAATTATTAGAAATTGTCATGGATTCAGGTCATTCCCGCTTCCCTGTCGTTAATGAAGACAAAGATCATATTGAAGGCATTTTACTTGCAAAAGACTTGATCAAGTACGGCTTTAAACAGTCAGACGAACCTTTCACATTGGCACAAGTGATTCGACCTGCGGTCGTTGTTCCAGAAAGTAAACGAGTCGATGTATTGCTCAAAGAATTCCGCTCACAACGTTATCATATGGCAATTGTTGTCGATGAATACGGCGGCGTTTCAGGCCTAGTGACCATTGAAGATATTTTGGAAGAAATCGTTGGTGAAATTGAAGACGAATTTGACCATAATTCAGTGGGCGATACTGAAATTAAAAAGATCAGTAGTACCGTCTTTATGGTAAAAGCGCTCACAGAAATTGAAGATTTCAACGAAGCTTGTGGCACTCACTTCAGTGATGAAGAATTCGATACCGTCG
Organism: Shewanella sp. A22; assembly: GCF_053850585.1. Taxonomy (NCBI): domain Bacteria; kingdom Pseudomonadati; phylum Pseudomonadota; class Gammaproteobacteria; order Alteromonadales; family Shewanellaceae; genus Shewanella; species Shewanella sp. A22. The sequence goes on along the minus strand of NZ_JBSQBN010000060.1, from coordinate 17,931 downwards.
GTGGCATGGTATCACACGCCTTTGGTCACTTACCTGAGCGCAATGAAAGCATTGTTATTAACAATATTGAATTCAAAGTCATTAATGCTGATAACCGTCGTTTGGTGCAACTTCGTGTTAAACTACCAGATCCTAATTTTAGTGAAGAATCCGACGACTAAATTGTGCTAAAAACTCAACCTCTATGCTCCTCTTTGGGCATTGTTCGTCTGGCGACAGCATTTATTGCTGGCGCCAGTACGGCACTTTCGTTTGCACCTTATGAAATTTGGGCCATATTCCCTTTAGCGTTAAGTTTTGCCTTATGGCAGAGCCAGACTCTCACCGCTAAACACAGTTTATATTACTGGCTTTGTTTCGGCTTTGGCTGTTTCGCTATTGGCATTAGTTGGGTCCATGTCAGTATTGACACATTTGGTGGCATGCCCATTTTTGTGTCTATCGCCTTAATGGCTTTGCTGGCACTATATCTTGCTATTTATCCGGCGATAACAGGTTACTTACTCAGCAAGTTATCACGCACACCTAAGCGAACGTTAAATCCATACTTAACTTATTTAGGACTATTCCCAGCGCTATGGGTACTTACCGAATGGTTACGAGGCTGGATACTCACCGGCTTCCCATGGCTTTGGGCTGGTTACAGTCAAACATTAGGACCACTGAGTGAGCTTGCCAGTTTTATTGGTGCCTTAGGGCTCAGCTTTGTCGTGGCCATGATGGCCGGTTCATTAATGTTGTTAATGCAAAAACGCATATTTCCAGTATTAATTATATTACCTATGTTGGTATTAAGTGCTTGGGCTGCACCTTTGCTTAACCCTATCTCAACCAATGGTAAAACAGTTAACGTGGCTTTAGTTCAGGGTAATATTGCCCAAAGCATGAAGTGGGAACCCGATGCACTATGGCCCACCATGCTAAAATACATGGATCTCACCCGCGAGCAGTTAGATGATACCTCTAGTGTTGATATCGTTATTTGGCCAGAAGCCGCCATTCCAGCACCAGAATCCATGGTGGAAGACTTTTTAATAAATGCCAACCAAGTCGCCAATATAAATAACACGGCAATTATTACAGGCATTATTAGCCACCAACAACAAAGTTTTTATAACTCGCTCATTGTATTAGGCAATCATCATCAAAAGCACCAACAAAACGCGGATTATGTTGCCGGTAGCAGCAACGAATTTAAAAAACATCACTTATTACCGATTGGCGAATTTGTACCATTTGGCGATTTACTTCGTCCTCTGGCACCGTTTTTTAATTTGCCGATGTCATCATTCCAACGAGGTGACTATACCCAACCTAATTTAACAGCATTGGGCTACCATATTGCCCCTGCAATCTGTTACGAGATCGCCTTTCCCGAACAAGTCAGGGCCAGTGTAACCAATAAAACAGATCTTCTTCTCACCGTATCAAACGATGCTTGGTTTGGCGCATCAAATGGACCATTACAACATATGGAAATTGCCCAGATGCGTGCCATTGAAATGGGTAAGCCATTATTGCGAGGAACGAATAATGGTATTACAGCGATTGTTGATCCACATGGACGAATTACCGATGCTATCCCTCAGTTTGAAACTGGGGTATTAGTCAGCAAGGTTACACTTTACCAAGGTGAAACTTGGTTCAGAAAAGTAGGTCAATTACCCTTGCTAATACTATGCGGGTTATTAATGCTATTTGGCGTAAGAAATTTTTACGTAAATAACTAAACATTGGTAGTGGCATTTAGCTTAACCACGTTATCTCACAAAGACTAACGTGATTAAGCATAAATAAAGTGGTCGATTATGGTGTTAAAGGCTCCCGTGAAAACTCATTATTATCGCATTTTGGGCAATCAGGGATAACCCCAGGAAAATCGATTTGCATTTGGTGACCACACTTATTACAAGTCAGTTTACCTTGATTAATGATTTCCCCAGACTTATAGATACCATGATGTTTAAAATCTTGTAATAGTTCATGCCACTCTACTTGGCTACGGTCAGTTATTTCGCTCAACCATTGCCATAATGTGTTTTCAATCCCAATGACCATTGGGCTATAACTCAAATCATCGGCATGTTCATCATTTAAGAAGGCTTCAATGTCACGCTTTAAAAATTCTTCTACTAATGCGAGTTCTTCATCATCGGCATGAGATTTAAGTTTTACGAACCCCTTCCCCTTAGTCACTGCATCAAATAAATCCTTAGCAGTTAATGAGTTATCTTCTTCAAACATGGCCTTAACCTGTTCAAATAGTGACTTATATAAGGCTAATAGTGCTGAACTTTTTCCACTCATAAGTAATACTCCTTAATACGCACCTTTTTAATACATCACTTCTAGTTTATTCTATGCAGTTATAAATCACGCTGTTGAGCGTTAGATCAAACAATAGGCGGCATAGCCGGAAATAGATTGATGCAAGAGCAATATAATCCCTCAGAAATTGAAGCCTTAGTGCAAAAGCACTGGCAAGAACATAAAACCTTTGAAGTCACTGAAGATGAAAGCAAAGAGAAATTCTATTGTCTTTCAATGTTTCCGTATCCTTCAGGCCGTCTTCACATGGGCCACGTCCGTAACTACACAATAGGCGATGTAGTGGCACGATATCAACGTTTGCAAGGTAAAAATGTTTTGCAACCGATTGGTTGGGACTCATTTGGTCTACCTGCAGAAAATGCCGCGATCAATAACAAGACGTCTCCAGCACCTTGGACCTATGAAAACATTGACTACATGAAGAACCAACTTAAGCTTTTAGGGTTTGGTTACGACTGGAGCCGTGAGATCGCAACATGTACCCCTGAATACTATCGTTGGGAGCAGTGGTTTTTCACTAAGTTGTATGAAAAAGGCTTAGTGTATAAAAAAACATCATCTGTAAACTGGTGTCCAAACGATGAAACAGTATTAGCAAACGAGCAAGTGCAAGACGGTTGCTGCTGGCGTTGTGATACGGAGGTAGTGCAAAAAGAAATTCCTCAGTGGTTTATTAAAATCACTGATTATGCAGAAGAATTGCTTAACGACATCGACACCTTAGATGGCTGGCCTGAACAAGTTAAGGCCATGCAACGTAACTGGATTGGCCGCAGTGAAGGTATTGAAATGACCTTTGCAGTTGCTGACAGTGATGCCACCTTTGATATCTACACTACTCGTCCAGATACATTAATGGGCGTGACCTATGTAGCCATTGCAGCTGGGCATCCATTAGCAGTACAAGCCTCTGAAAATAATCCACAACTGGCTGAATTTTTAGAAGAATGTAAAAATGCTGACACCACTGAGGCTGCGATGGCTTCAATGGAGAAAAAAGGCGTAGCAACGGGCTTACAAGCTATTCATCCTATTTCAGGCAAATTGGTACCTATTTGGGTCGCTAACTTTGTATTAATGAATTATGGCACTGGTGCGGTAATGTCAGTTCCTGCTCATGACCAACGCGATTATGAATTTGCGACTAAATATAATCTTGCGATTGAAGCTGTCATTAAACCGTTAGACGGCGAAGTCGATGTCAGTAAAGAAGCTTACACAGAAAAAGGTGTGGTGTTCAATTCAGGCGATGCATTCCCTGCTCTAGACGGTCTAGACTTCCAAGCCGCTTTTGAAGCCATTGATGCTAGATTAACCGCAGAAGGTAAAGGCAAACGCCAAGTAAATTATCGTTTACGCGATTGGGGTGTGTCTCGTCAGCGTTATTGGGGAGCACCAATTCCAATGGTCACCCTTGCTGATGGTACTGTTGTGCCTACGCCAGAAGATCAGCTGCCAGTTATTTTGCCAGAAGATGTGGTAATGGACGGTATCCAAAGTCCAATTAAAGCCGATAAAGCCTGGGCCGAAACCACAGTCAATGGTCAGCCAGCAACTCGCGAAACAGATACCTTTGACACCTTTATGGAATCGTCTTGGTACTATGCACGTTACTGTAGCCCTCATGCAGACGAAATGTTAGATCCAGCTAAAGCGAACTACTGGTTACCAGTCGATCAGTATATTGGCGGTATCGAACATGCTTGTATGCATTTGTTGTATTTCCGTTTCTTCCATAAGTTGCTGCGTGATGCTGGCTTGGTCAACAGTGATGAGCCTGCAAAGCAATTGCTGACTCAAGGTATGGTATTAGCAGACGCTTACTACTACACCAACGAAAAAGGCGCCCGTGTTTGGGTATCACCTTTAGAAGTAACTGTGGTAGAAAAAGACGACAAAGGACGCATCATTAAAGCAATAGACAATCAAGGTCATGAACTGGTTTACACCGGTATGAGCAAGATGTCTAAATCGAAGAATAACGGTATTGATCCGCAAGTCATGGTTGAAAAATACGGTGCAGATACCGTACGTTTATTCATGATGTTTGCCTCGCCACCAGAATTAACCCTAGAATGGCAAGAGTCTGGTGTTGAAGGAGCACATCGCTTCATTAAGCGCTTCTGGAAATTGGCTAGCGATCATGTTGCTGCAGGTAAAACTGAAGCATTAGATATCAGCAAATTAAACGCCAACCAAAAAGCTTTACGCCGTGAATTACATAAGACAATCGCAAAAGTCAGTGATGATATTGCGCGTCGTCAAATGTTTAACACCGCAGTTGCTTCAGTAATGGAACTCATGAACCATTTGCTAAAAGCACCACAAGAAACGGCTCAAGATCGTGCATTACTTGACGAAGCGTTGTCTGCCGTAACACGTTTGCTTTACCCTATTGTTCCACACATGACATTTACGTTATGGAATGAATTGGGTAACGAAGGTAATATCGAAGACAGTCGTTGGCCAGAGGTTGATGAATCAGCTTTAGTTGAAGACAGTAAACTGATTGTGGTTCAAGTTAATGGTAAAGTACGTGCAAAAATCACAGTTGCTGCCGATGCATCAAAAGAAGATGTGGAAGCATTAGGCATGAGTGATGAACACGTGCAAAAACACACTGAAGGGTTAACAATCCGTAAAGTGATTTACGTACCCGGCAAACTGTTGAGTATTGTGGCTAACTAAGTTGTCTTAAGTTAGGAGGCTAATCAGCCTCCTAACTAAATGCGATAATGATATGCTTCAGTGTTATAACTTACCGCAGGTTACACCGTGGTAAGTTATTTATTTAACCATGCAAATAAACAAGGATGCCTCCCCTCACTATGCTAGCCAAAAAAATCTGTTTAGCCATAATGACATTGGCGCTTCTGAGCACTGCAGGATGTGGCTTCAAACTCCAACGCAGCTATTCTATACCTGCAGAGTTGACCGAGTTACACCTAAGCAGCAGCGATGAATACAGTGAATTAACACGTCTAGTTAGAGACAGATTACGGATCAACCGTATCAGTTTAGTCGATGCCAGCAGCAAAACACCAGTATTGAACTTGATTAATGACTCACTCGAACGAGCGACATTGTCACTCTACCCTACCGGTAATGTTGCAGAGTATGAGTTAATCTATTTAGTGCATTATTCTGTTTCGCTTCCAGGAGAAGAACCACAGCTTTTTGATACCGAAATACGTCGCGACTATCAAGACGATCCACGAACAGCATTAGCAAAAAGTCGTGAAATGGAATTATTAGTTAAAGAAATGCGCGTACAAGCAGCCGATTATATCATTCAAACACTGGCGTCAATCGGGGCAGAGTAATGCGGGTTTATCCTGACCAACTCAAACAACACCTTAAACAATTACCCCAATGTTTTTTACTGTTTGGCGACGATCCTTGGTTAATCGAAAACAGTAAACAGATCATTCTTAAAGCAGCAAAAAAGCAAGGCTTTGAAGAAAGAATGCAGTTAAGTCAAGAAACAGGGTTTAACTGGGGGGATTTAATGCAAGAATGGCAGGCAATGAGTTTATTTGCCAGCCGACGCATTATTGAGCTAACCCTGCCACAAGGAAAACCAGGCACTGAAGGTGCGGCAGCATTCCAAACGCTGTTACAACATTCTAATCCAGATATGCTATTGATAGTACAAGGCCCCAAAGCCAGTGCAGAACAAACCAATAGCAAATGGTTTAAATCACTCGATGCTAAAGGCATATATTTACCTTGTACTACCCCTGAAGGTAAGCAATTCGAGCGTTGGTTAGAGAGCCGAATTACTCATTATGAACTGACGGTGCATCATGACGCTAAAGCCATGTTATTTACACTTTTTGAAGGTAATTTACTGGCAGCTGAACAAGCAATGCAAATGCTACAATTACTCAGCCCTAAGCAAAATATTACCACAGAACAGCTGAGCGAATATTTTGAAGACCAATCTCGGTTTAGTGTATTTCAGCTCTGCGATGCTATTTTAGCTAACCATCAAAAACAAGCACAACATATGTTGGCTCAGTTAAAGGCAGAAGGCACTGCCATGCCTATTTTAATGTGGGCATTATGTAAAGAAATCAACCTGCTACTTACATTAAAACTGGCGATTCACAATGGTGAACAACTCAGCAAATTGTGGGGGCAGTACCGCATTTGGGATAAACGCAAACCTCTCTATCAAGCCGCAATAACACGGTTAGATTTAGACCATATTGAACATATGCTCGCATTCGCATCTTCATTAGAATTAAACTTAAAACAAAAGGGAATTGATGATTGGATTGGCATGAGCCATTTATGCATATTATTTGATCCCCGCGCCCATAACCGTTTAGCTCATATAACATTAACGGACTGATAACCCAACAAGGATAGAGAATGCGTATCGGTATTTTAGGGGGCACTTTCGACCCAATTCATCTAGGCCACATCAATCCTGCTCTAGACGTAAAACAGCAACTTAATTTAGACCAGATTTGGTTAATGCCCAATCATATTCCACCCCATAAAGACACTACGGTAGTCAGTAGCCATCATCGGCTGGAAATGGTGAGGTTGGTGAGCCAACAGTATCCAGATATTAAACTGTGCGATGTTGAAATTGAGCGAGATACCCCTTCATACAGTGTTACAACACTCACATTACTTAACCAAATGTACCCAGACGATGAATTCTTTTTCATTATGGGGATGGACTCATTCATTCAACTGCCACTTTGGTACCAATGGCAATCCTTGTTCAGCTTATGTCATATTGCATTGTGCCAACGTCCTGGTTGGACAATGGACACCCATAGTGAAATGACCAAACAATTGCTATTAAGGCAGGCTGGTGCGGATTACCTAAACTCACCAACCCATACTAAATATGGTAAAATATTCTGTATCAACAGTCAGTTAATCGATATATCCTCTAGTGAAATACGCCAACGTTTAAAGCAAAAGATTGATATCAGCAAAGTATTAACACCAACGACGATCGACTATATCCATCAACATAACCTCTATCGTTAACATGGCTAAAACCACAACCATTAATCTAATAGTTAGCATATCCTGTTAACGAATAGTCACCCTCAAATTAAATCTCGTGTTGTTTAGCTGTGCTTAATTGCGCATTAACAGTGAATTTGAGTATAATACTCCGTTAATTTTTACTTATGAGGTACTTCGCGTGCAAGGCACCGAACTAAAAGATTTCGTTATCGACAAAATCGATGATTTAAAAGCAAAAAATATTACTGTGTTAGATGTATCTAAACAGTCAACCATTACCGATACCATGATTATCTGTACTGGTACATCAAAAACACACGTTCGTTCTATTGGTGAACACGTTATCGTGTCTGCAAAAGACGCCGGAGTGCAGCCTCTTGGGGTTGAAGGCCGAGACAGCAGTGAATGGGTATTAGTTGATTTAGGCTCAGTTATTTTGCATGTAATGCAAGAACAAACACGTGATTACTACGAGCTTGAAAAACTGTGGTCTGAACACAGCGCCTAATGAAATTACAGCTTATTGCCGTTGGCACCAAAATGCCCGATTGGGTTACCCGAGGCTTCGAAGAATACCAACGCCGTTTCCCTAGAGATATGGCTTTGGAACTCGTCGAAATCCCTGCGGGGAAACGCGGAAAAAATGCTGATATCGCCCGAATTTTATATAAAGAAGGCGAATTAATGCTAGCGGCAGTAGCGAAAGGTAATCACATTGTTAGCCTAGATTTACCAGGTAAAAACTGGACAACGCCAGAACTTGCCGAACAAATGACAAAATGGCAGCTCGATGGTAGGGATGTCAGCTTGCTTATTGGGGGGCCAGAGGGACTTTCACCTGCTTGTAAAGAAGCGGCCAACCAAAGCTGGTGTTTGTCGGCGCTCACTTTACCTCACCCTTTAGTTAGGATTATTGTGGCAGAAAGCCTATACCGAGCATGGAGTGTTAATAACAATCATCCATACCACAGAGAATAAGTTCAGTCGCATGTACAACCAGCTTATTGATAATGCTTATCATGTAACTCTTTTTTTCATATTCATCAGCTGATACAGTGACTTTACATCATCTACATTTTTATTTGCTCACGACGGGGATAGCATAAGTGCCGCCAAGAAAGCGCATAACCATGCACGATCATGCCGCAGAGGCCGCGCTATTTAAACGCCGTGCATTATTTACTTTTATCTGCGTATTCATACTGCTCTGTCTACTATTTTCGAATCTTTATCATCTACAGATTGTCTCTTACAAAGACTATGAAACCCGTTCAAATGATAACCGTATCCGTGTTGTACCCACTGCACCAAGTCGTGGATTAATCTATGACCGTCACGGCGTGCTATTAGCCGAAAACCAACCTTATTATTCTTTAGAGTTGATCCCTGAAAAAGTCAGAGATATTACTGCGACCTTAGACGAGCTGAATACCTTCATTGAACTCTCAGAAGATGAGCGCGATAACATCACTGAAACCTTAAAATTTCATCGTCGTTTTAAACCATTAACCATCAAAAGTAAGTTAACCGACGAACAAGTCGCTATTTTTAGTGTTAATCAATATAAATTCCCCGGGATTTATGTTGAAGCAGGCCTCAAGCGTCATTATCCTTACAATGCATTAATGACTCATGTACTGGGTTATGTCGGTAAAATTAATAGTCGAGATAAGGCATTACTTGAAAAAACCAATCAGTGGAAAAACTATGCAGCAACCAAAGACATAGGTAAACAAGGTATTGAAAAGTTCTATGAAAGTTTACTTCATGGTATGCCAGGTCACCTCGAAGAAGAAGTCAATAACCGTGGCAGAGTTATCCGAACACTCAAAGTGACCCCTCCAACTCCAGGACAAGATATCTACCTCACTTTGGATCTCAAATTACAACAAAAAGCCATGGAGCTGCTTGCGGGTCGTCGAGGTTCCGTTGTTGCAATAGATCCTAGAGATGGCGGCGTATTAGCGATGATATCAAGTCCTTCATATGACCCAAACCCCTTTGTTCATGGCATTAGCTCTAAAGCTTATAACGACCTATTAAATGACAAGTCACGTCCATTGATAAACCGTTCAACGCAGGGGCAATACTCCCCAGCTTCAACTATCAAACCGCATGTAGCGCTACTTGGGTTAGAAGAAAAAATTATTACCGAACGCACACGAATTTGGGATCCAGGCTATTGGCAAATGCCGGGGGTAGATCGCAAATGGGGAGACTGGAAAAAATGGGGCCATGGTTGGGTAGATATTTACCATGCCATTGTCGATTCATGTGATATTTTCTTTTACGACCTCGTCTATAAAGTAGGCATTGATAAATTAGCTATTTTTATGGAACCTTTTGGGTTTGGTAAAAGTACTGGTATTGATATTTTTGAAGAATCCGATGGGGTGCTGCCATCACGAGACTGGAAAAGAATGCGTTACAATCAACCTTGGTATAACGGTGATACGATTTCAGTCGGTATTGGCCAAGGATATTGGACTACCACGCCATTGCAACTTGCGAATGCTGTTACGATCATGGCTAATAAAGGCAAGCGCTTTACGCCTCATCTATTAAAGTCATTTAAAAATAGTACCGTTAAAATTGATTCACCTATTGATGAACTTCCACCAATTGAATTAAAAGACCCTCATAATTGGGATATAATCAATGAAGCAATGCGTCAAACCGCCGATAAATCGCGCTTTACCGATGCCACTTACACCGCCGCAATGAAAACCGGTACGGCACAGGTATTTAGCGTTGCCAAAGATCAAAAGTATAATGCCGATACGATCGCTGAACATCTGCGCGACAATGCATTAGTTGTTGCTTACGCCCCTTATGAAAAGCCACGTATTGTACTAGCAGTTGTATTAGAAAACGCTGGTTGGGGGGGCGCCAATGCTGGCCCACTCGCGAGAGCATTGCTCGATGAGTATATTTTACGCGACGAATGGGCGGTAAAACCGTGAATAATCATGCATATCAAAAATCGTTTTGGCAAAAAATACACATAGATGTGCCATTACTTATCGGTATTGTCATTTTAATGAGCTTTGGCCTTTTTGTTATTTATTCTGCCAGTGGAGAAGATCCTGCAATGATGGAGCGTCAACTTGTTCGTATGGCATTGTCATTAGGGGTCATGTTTTGCTTTGCACAAATCAATCCCGAAATTCTCAGGCGCTGGGCTTTACCTATATATCTTGCTGGGATTGCACTACTCATAGGTGTTGAACTATTCGGTACCATTAATAAAGGTGCCCAACGCTGGCTAAACCTAGGGTTTATGGAGTTTCAACCATCTGAACTCATAAAATTAGCTTTCCCAATTACCATGGCCTGGTACATCAGTAAGTTTCCACTGCCACCGAAGAAGCGTTATTTAGCCGGTGGGGTCATTATTTTATTGATCCCGACATTATTAATTGCAAAGCAACCTGACTTAGGCACATCTATTTTAGTGGCGGCATCTGGAGTGTTCGTACTGTTCCTCTCGGGCATGAGCTGGTTAATTGTTGGCGGATTTGTCACTGCCATTCTGATCTTTTTACCTGTATTGTGGTTTTTCTTAATGCACGATTACCAACGTACTCGAGTATTAACCTTATTTAATCCTGAACAAGATCCTTTAGGTGCGGGTTATCATATTATCCAATCTAAAATTGCAATAGGTTCTGGTGGACTTTGGGGTAAAGGTTGGCTTGATGGTACTCAATCACAGTTAGAATTTTTACCAGAGCGACATACTGATTTTATTTTTGCGGTAATTGGAGAAGAGTTTGGGCTTATTGGCAGTGTCGTTTTATTAGCAATGTACTTATTTGTCATTGGTAGAGGCTTGGTCATTGCCTCACGAGCACAAACCAGCTTTGCACGTTTGCTGGCAGGAAGTATCACCCTAACATTTTTCGTCTATATTTTTGTTAACATTGGCATGGTATCAGGTATTTTGCCTGTGGTAGGCGTACCTTTGCCACTTATCAGTTATGGTGGAACCTCCATGCTGACGTTAATGACAGGCTTTGGTATTTTAATGAGCATTCACACCCACAGACGATTTGTCGATAGATAGGATTAACGTTAACCATGACAAGAATAACCATTCAAATTGCCAGCTTAGCATTACTTATTAGTACTATTTTTGACGCCAATGCCGTAAGCCAAACAGATACACAAGCTTTGCAAGATAGCTTTGTTGCCGAACAGATAAAGCAAGGATTTGATCAACAAGACGTCGAGCAGTTTTTAGCGTCTTCAACCTTCGATCAAACCATTATCGATGCGATATCAAAACCTTGGGAAGCCAAACCTTGGTATCAGTATTTCCCTATATTTTTGACTGAAAAACGATTACAGAAAGGGCTCGAATTCTGGCAAGAAAATCAGCAAACAATTGATAGAGCTGCAAAACAGTTTAATGTAGATCCACAAATCATTGTTGCCATTATCGGTATTGAAACCTTTTACGGTGGCTACATGGGTAACCATCGAGTTCAAGATGCGCTCTATACCTTAGGCTTTCACTATCCGCCTCGAGCTACTTTTTTTCGTAGCGAATACGCCAACCTAATGGCGTTAATAAAAGAAGAAAAACTCAATAACGACACTTTAAAAGGCTCATATGCTGGTGCGATGGGTTATGGTCAATTCATCCCTTCAAGCTATCGTCATTACGCCGTCGACTTTGACGGCGATGGAAGGCGTGATTTATTAACCAGTAAAGCGGACGCTATTGGCAGTGTTGCTAATTATTTCCATCAGCATGGTTGGCAAAAAGGTCTGCCAGTAGCATTGTTATTAAATCACACATCAACTTCGGCTCCAAAAACCAAAGTGTGGACCAAAGAAAGGCTGCATTACAAAGTCTCTGATATTTTAAGCCCAACATTAAGCTTGGCAAACAACCAAGATATTGATGCATCACAGGCGGCTATGTTAATTAAATTGGAGCAACCAGAAAATAGTGAATACTGGTTAGGGTTGAAAAACTTCTATGTGATCACTCGTTATAATCGCAGCCCATTATATGCCATGGCGGTATATCAATTCAGCCAACAACTTAACGCCCATTATTTATCGGTCAACCAACATGCTAATTAATTACCGTTTTGTTTTGTTAGCCATTTTCAGCAGTGTATTACTGATCAGTTGCTCGTCAAATGATGTCACTCAGTCTTCTGGGAAAAAAAGCCGTTATCAAATGGCAAATGACCGTTATCCCGATGATGCCCCAGATGTCAGCCTTGTAAAAAATGCTCAACCTAAATATGAACCTTACAGCAGACAAGGTAATCGAAACTACACTGTATTAGGCAAAAATTATCAAGTACTCGACACAGGAAAGGGATTTAAAGAGCAAGGTCATGCCTCATGGTATGGTGCAAAGTTTCACGGCCATTTAACCTCAAATGGTGAAACTTATGATATGTACACTATGTCTGCAGCGCACAAGAATTTACCCTTACCCAGTTATGTAAAGGTCACCAATTTAGATAACAATAAACAAATCATTGTTCGTGTTAATGATCGAGGCCCCTTTCATCATGGCCGGGTGATTGATCTTTCTTATGCGGCGGCTTATCACTTAGGTATGCTAGCCAAAGGAACAGCAAAAGTTGCCATCGAAACCGTATACATTCCCTCTCCGCAAGAACGAGTCATCAGCGATTTAAAAGATATTAACAACCACTATATTCAAGTTGCAGCGTCTCAAGATAAGCTACGTATTAATATGTTGGCTAAGCAGCTAGAAACGAAATACTCGGTAGCCTCACGTGTAACATCAATCAATGGCATGCACAGACTACAATTGGGACCTATTGGGCAAATCCACCTTACCAATAAATTACTCGATCGCGTTCAAGCAGATGGTTACCCACAAAGCTTTATCGTGCCGTAAAAACATAAAGGGCTTTATTAAAGTTCATTTACATAGAATGAATGAACCTTAATGCGAAATGATTGCCTACTAATGTATAATCAGTAAAATTGTATAATCAATAACATTATACAGATTGATTTTTGTCTTTTCTTCGACTAAATAGAGACGTGCTAACTTCATGATGACTTCTAAAACAGTTCCTTTAACATCTATGCTCATCGCATCACTTGTGTCTTTCTCTTCAATGGCTGCAACACCGCAACCTGATGCACGTCCAACACCCAACAGAGCTCCAATGGTGACTCCAGATGCACCCAGTGTTGCAGCGAAAGCTTATGTGCTAATGGATTATAATTCTGGCAGAGTCATTGCCGAAGAAAATGCCTACGAAAGTTTAAATCCAGCAAGCCTGACAAAAATGATGACCAGTTATGTGATTGGCCATGAAATTCGTGAAGGTAATATTTCATTAGATGATGATGTCACAATTACCAAAAATGCATGGGCAAAAAACTTCCCTGACTCATCAAAAATGTTTATTGAAGTCGGTAAAACCGTCAAAGTACATGATTTAAATCGCGGTATTGTTATTCAATCAGGTAACGATGCGTGCGTTGCTATGGCTGAACATATCGCTGGAACAGAGGGTGCATTTGTAGATTTAATGAACTCATGGGCCAAACAGTTGGGTATGCAAGACAGTTATTTTGAAAATTCACATGGTTTGGATTCTGAAAATCATAAAACTACAGCCTATGATATGGCTATTTTAGGCGCCGCGTTGATCCGCGATGTACCTGAAGAGTATAAAGTTTATTCTGAAAAGTCTTTTACCTATAACGGAATCAAGCAGTATAACCGTAATGGTTTATTATGGGATAAAAGCTTAAATGTAGATGGTATTAAAACTGGCCATACATCTGGAGCAGGTTACAATTTAGTCTCTTCTGGTACCAGCGAAGGTATGAGACTTATTACAGTGGTAATGGGTACAGCAAGTGAATCTGCACGTAAAGCAGAAAGCAAGAAGCTACTCAATTATGGTTTCCGTTTCTTTGAAACGATTACACCTTACAAAGCTGGCGATACCTTCGTCACTCAAAAAATTTGGTATGGTGACAGAGAAACAGTTGATCTAGGCGTGATGACTGATACTCCAATTACGATTAGTCGTGGTAAGGCAAAAGATTTACAAGCTAATTTTGAATTAACCAAACAATTAACAGCTCCACTCGCTAAAGGCGAAACTGTAGGCAGGGTATTTTTCCAGCTTGACGGAAAAGACATCGCTCAATTTCCACTTGTGACATTAAATGAAGTTCAAGAAGGTGGTTGGTTCAGCAAGTTAATGGATTACTTTAAGCAGATGTTTGCAAGTTGGTTTGAATAACGAAATTGATTTATATATTTTATCAGTGAATCAACCAATTAAAGCCGCCTAACCAGTGGCTTTAATTTTTTCAGATCAATCAGGCTTGAATCGGGTATAATCGCCACCATATAAGTAACACCAAAACAGAATTGAGTAAGCTGATGCTAAATACAACGTTTGACCAAGTGATGGAATTCCCAAATTCATGCCCTTTCAAAGTGATTGGTGACGCAGACGATACATTAGCCGATCGTGTTGTTGCCGTAGCACAACAACTTGCTCCTGGTGATTATGTACCAACAGTAAAAGCATCCAGTAAAGGCAGTTACTATTCAGTGACCATTCGTATAACCGTGACCAGTAAAGAGCATATTGAGAAAGCGTATATCGATCTTGCCGCTATTGATGGTGTAAAACGCGTTCTATAATCGCAAAAGAGTCAGTATTCGCATAAAACTTGAGTATAATACTCAGGCATTACTATTAGTGTGAATATACATTTATCTGGGGAGACGTTGCCCTTGCAAGCACAAGCACTGCACATTCGCCACCTGGGCATGCAAGAAGACTATGAGTCTATATGGCATGCGATGCAGGAATATACTGATAATCGCGATAGCAACAGTCATGATGAGTTATGGATTGTTGAGCACTCGCCGGTATTTACCCAAGGCCAAGCAGGTAAAAGCGAGCATATTCTTAACCCCGGTAACATTCCTGTCATCCAGGTAGACCGTGGTGGTCAAGTGACTTATCACGGCCCAGGTCAATTAGTGGTTTATCCACTTATCGATATTAAACGTAATAAACTAGGCGTTCGCCAATTGGTCAATAATATTGAACAAAGTATTGTCGATATGCTGGCCGGTTATGACATTGAAGCTTATGCCAAAGCAGATGCACCAGGCGTTTATGTTAATGAAAAGAAAGTCGCTTCATTAGGGCTGCGTATCCGTAAAGGTTGTTCATTCCATGGGTTAGCACTCAATGTCGACATGGATTTAGCGCCGTTTCAACGCATTAACCCTTGTGGTTATGCCGGTTTAGAAATGGTGCAATGTAAAGCCTTAGGTGGACCGCAAACCGTGCTCGAAGCCGGTGATAAATTAATCCAAACCTTTAGCCAAGTTATGGGCTATCAACAACTTGTACATCATCAAGGATTAGCAGAATAATGAATAGGCCTGAAAGATTACAACCAGGTGTAAAACTACGCGACGCCGAAAAAGTAGCGCGTATTCCTGTCAAAGTGGTTCCATCAGAACGTGAAACAATGCTCCGTAAACCTGATTGGTTACGAGTTAAGTTACCGGCGTCTAACCAGCGTATTCTCGATATTAAATCAGCCTTGCGTAAAAATGGCTTACATTCAGTGTGCGAAGAGGCATCATGCCCTAACCTAGCGGAATGTTTTAACCACGGCACCGCAACATTTATGATCTTAGGGGCTATCTGTACTCGTCGTTGCCCATTTTGTGATGTTGCCCATGGTCGTCCATTAAAACCTGATGCACAAGAGCCATTAAAGTTAGCTCAAACCATCAAAGACATGAAGCTTAAATATGTGGTAATTACCTCAGTGGACCGTGATGATTTACGTGATGGTGGCGCGCAACATTTTGCAGATTGTATTCGCGAAATTCGTCTATTAAGCCCAGAAATCAAAATCGAAATCCTAGTCCCTGATTTCCGTGGTCGTATTGATGCAGCACTGGATATATTAGCGACTGAGCCACCAGATGTGTTTAACCACAATTTAGAGACCGCTCCAGCTCATTACCGTAAGGCTCGCCCAGGTGCAAATTATCAGTGGTCATTAGATTTACTTAAACGCTTTAAAGAGCGTCACCCAAATGTGCCGACAAAGTCTGGTTTAATGATGGGGTTGGGAGAAACTAACGATGAAATCGCCCAAGTATTACATGACTTACGCGCACACAATGTTGAAATGCTAACTTTAGGGCAATACCTACAGCCTTCTAAGTTCCATTTACCCGTAGAGCGTTATGTACCGCCTGCAGAATTTGACGAATTAAAAGCCCTCGCTGATGATATCGGCTTTACTCATGCAGCATGTGGCCCATTAGTTCGTTCAAGCTACCATGCAGACTTACAGGCTCAAGGTAAAGAAGTTAAGTAGTAGTCTCAGAGCAATTAACTTCTTTGGACAACGCAAAAAAACAGCGCAAAAGCGCTGTTTTTTTGTATGGCTTAAAACTTATTATCCATCAATATAGCATCCTCGTTACCATCATCAGTTTGATAGTAACGCTTGCGGCGGCCTGACTCTTTAAATCCTACTTTCTCGTACAAGCTTTTTGCCACGTTATTCGACTCGCGGACCTCTAACATCATAACCACAGCATCAGCTTGCTTAGCGTCATCCAATACCTTTCTAATAAGCAACAAGCCAAGCCCTAAACCTTGATACGATGGATCAACACAAATATCAAGCAGTGTTGCTTCATCGATAATTTGTTGCACTATAGCAAAACCTATTAGTCGACCTTGTTGCTTTAAGCCTATTGTACAATATAAGGGGCCAAAACAATCCGCTAGGCCAGCTTCAGTCCATGGATGCGAATGAGCCTTGGTCTCAACACTTGCCATATCAGAAACATCTTCAAGAGATAAACGGGTAATGGCGTAAGATTCAGTGTTGTGCATGTATATCCTTACCGTCTGCATAAGACTTATCAATAAAGTGGGATATTTGCAGCCACAGTTGACGCTTTCCTTCAGGATGATTTGCAAGATCAGTTATAGGGGCACTGACAACCCATGCTACACGGGGTCGTACTTTGATTTTTCGCATATCCCATACCACTTGAGGGCCTTTGACCATTTCAGAATCAAACTCACACAATTCAATATCAACCCCCAATAAACGCAAGACATCGGCAATGAGCGTTTCATCAGTAAGATCCGCATCGAGATCATGCAAAACCAAATATGGCTTTATTGGCTTATCAGCACTACGCCAACGCGTAATGCTCATCGCATCTAAAAAAGCAAATTTATCCATTAGGTTCTCAAAAGATATTTTTATTCAATGAGCAGCATATCAGCTTAAGTAAACTGAGTGGTATTTTATACCAAACACAATTGAAGTGTGATCTATTTTAGCCAGTGTCACAGTGCTAAGTACAATTCAAATATTGTTAGTTTAACGTGTTAAATTAAAGCATATGAGTCAATAATTGATGTAATGACACCGCCTCAAGGTGAGGAATTGGTATAATACCAATCCTATTAAATATGTGATCTTTCAGCGGGAGTTCAAAGTGCTGTAGGCAAGGCAGATGATTGAAGCGAATAGTGATTCTATTTTGAAAGCATCTAACGAAGCATAAAGGAC
>NZ_JBSQBN010000005.1:0-82322 GCF_053850585.1 Shewanella sp. A22 | reverse complement strand
ACTCAGTCAGTATTTGAGTCCAGTGGTCATGTTTTTGCGATTGATTCATAACGCCTCCTTTATATAAAGAAGCACTATGCCAAAGACTGATTTTTATTGGTATGTGGGATTAATTGACCGCTTACTTTATTTTAATTAGAAACCACCAACCAGTAATTTAGTTCACTTTATTATCTAGGTACTGTTATTGATTTAACTTCTGGGTTGGAGTTAAAAGAAACTCTATACTCAAAAATTCCAGTGTCTAAATTGTGGGCTTCCATAGAGTTAACATATCCGGATTGATGAGTCGGAGAGTTAACCCCGCCCAAAAACTCATTGACAAAATTACCTAGCTCATCTTTAGATTGAGAGGCAAAGTAACCAAAACATACATTATTATCACAAGCAACGCCATAATCACTAAGAAGTGGGTTGAAATCTGATTTGTTTATATATTCACTAATATTATTTTCATACTTAACAATATCAGACTCTTTAATAGTATAATTAGGTAACTCATTAACAATATTTCTATATACAGGGGATGTCATAATAGCGGTTAGGGCTACTCCATCAACAACGTCATTACTCACTACAGACTGATAAAGCTCCTCATCAATGTCGCTAATATTGATATTCTTCTTCTCTACTTCATAATTTCCACTCTTAGCGGTGGAGGCGTAATTGACTGATTTATAATCGTTAACATTGGATACAACGTTTCCATCAGCACTAACGACTTCAATATATGCACTTTCATGGATTTCACTACTTTCAGCGACTAATAAGTTATTGCTTGAACTATAAAAATAGAAAAACAAGATAAATATTGTCGCTAAAATAAGTAATGGCAATATGACTTTTTTATTTATTGTCATGCTTTATCAACTTAATACTTAAATAGGTTGTTTAATCGTGGTATATACTTTCCCACCACAACAATCAGCAATTGTGATGACACCATCTGTAATGGTGATCACGCAACTATTGGTACAAGTTGTAATACTATCGATGGCGTAAGCGGAGGCGGAGGTCAACATTAAAACGACAATCAAATATTTAAATTTTATCATATAAATTTTATCATATAAATTAAAAAGCTAAAATATAATCACATTTTTATGTGATAGTAAAAACTACCAACCTGTTGCGCGCCTGTCAACGACTTTTTACCTAAAAGTTGGTAGTTGGTGATTAAATGTTGCCAATCTGCTTTGTTGCTAATCTGCTTTGTTGATTGTTGATTGTTGATTGTTGATTATTGATTATTGATTATTTTGATTGAACATCTCATATGCTGTCTGCCCATACAACCCTTACGAGCGTATACCTTATGGTTACAATTCAGCTCGGCCTTGTTTCCTAAATCCAATGAATCTTTTTGCTTTAGCGTGATCTGATCTTCCAAGAGCCGAAATTACGAGTCTCAGCTAAAGAAGGAATTTGAGAAATGTGCAGTAAGGAAATATTGATAAACACTCAATATTAAGTAAAAACATAGATATTTATGAGGTTATAGACATGAAAAATCCCCACTAATTAATTAAAGGGGAGTGGGCGGCTAAGGTGCGGTTGCTCTGTAGCGCTATAGTATAATTGGCAGCTATTTGAAAAATGCCGTCGCCGTCTATCTAAATGCTTACAATAGACACTCAGCTCTTGCAGTGTTCCCACATGTCGGAAGACAATAAAGTTTGATCAGTTACAATAAAGTCTGCTCGTTTACATTAAAGTTTGTCACTTATATCGGTCTAAACTTGAGTCGGTTGTGAGATACCTGCCGGATAGACGACACTTGTTACCAAGTGCCGTCCTCCTAAGAACCCAGCGTGCAACTTTCACTGCACTAGGCTCAAGCCTCCACAAAGGTATCGTTTGATACCCAGCAACTTATAAAGCAGTGAGAGCAGGTTCATTCCAAGAGTTACGAGCTTGCTTTTTCGATTTTCTCCTAGCCAAGTATTCTTGGTATTGAGGATCTAAGGGTATAGCCGCATTTCGGATTTTTACATGTCTAGCAAAGTGTGGGAAGTCCAGTATTACCAGCACTTGCAAGGCGACTTTTAAGTAATGGACTTGCTAAGCTCAAAAAAGTAACGTTCAGGCCAGGAGGATTTCTTAAGAGGGTCTACAGATTACTTCTTTGGCCAGCGATGAATACCATTGCTTCGAGAACCATATTAATTCTATTTATTCCTGTAACACTGTTTGCCAGTTACATTTTATTACCCGAAGTTGATATACTACCAAATCCAAAACGAGACACGGTCAGAGTAAGTATTATCTTTGAAGAACCGATATCCATGGATGTTATCGAAGAAGAAATACTTCAACCGATACAAAATAGGATTTCATCCAAGCTAGATAAAGATGAAATGGCGGTTACAACTTATGGAGTATATTGTTATACATCCAGTTGTAATATTCACTTCAATATGAAGGATGGATGGGATTACGGTTCGGTTGTAGTGGTATAGATAATTTGGCCACTCATTTGAAGGTTACATTAAATTTTTGAGGGTAAATTCAAACCACTAAACTTCAAGATATATCCATTTCAAACACGTTTTGGGGCAAAAATGAGCTAGAGGTTTCGCTTTATCAGGTAGTGTAAACTCCTATCAAGAGGGATCGCACGACGACCGACATTGCGTTGCATAAAAAAACGTACACACCATTATACATAGTGTGTACGTTATTGTTGTTTTAGCTAAGCCTTGTCATATATAGCCATTCACTCACTCACGCGCGAATGAACATGGTTTATACTATATACTCCACACAGGCAGCTTAGAAATAATTACGGCATAAGCGACAAAACACCGATGCGTTCACTGCCGCACAGGCAGCTTAGAAATGTCCATAGCTGGGTCGGTATTGCGACTTTACGTTCACTGCCGCACAGGCAGCTTAGAAATTATTCAAATACAAATCTGTATGTCAGCACAAGTTCACTGCCACACTGGGAGCTCAGTACCCTTACCAAACACTCTATCAAAACGCTTTACCCTCCTTGCTCAGTAACCCATTAGAAAGGTCTAGCTATTTTAGTTTCCATTAGATGTCCCCTTAAGCTCAACAACGGAGTGAGTACGCGTCCATTCAAGTATTTCTTCTAGCTTACAACCAAAAGTCTCACCTAACTGAATATGCCTTGGGAGCAGCCCTAAGCGCTCTAGCTGTAAAGCGTATTATCGACTAATTGAAGTTAAACATAGTAATGCTGGTGGCAGTGCCACCAGCGAATTAGCTACTTAATACTAGAATGACATTATTGAAATTGCTCTGAGCGCCACCCAAGAATGCGTTTATTTCTTCTAATTGGGCTAGCAATCTTTTTGGCTTTAATACGACGATATAGAGTGCTTCTACTGATACTTAGGCGTTCGCACATCTGATTGATAGAGATTAACGGTATGATGTTGATATGAGTATGCTCGTTGGCTTGCAATCCGAATGACATGATTATTCACCTTCGGTCAATGCTGGACTGGTAACAACTTCACGAGATTTTACCCAATCGAGTAATTCTGAGAGTAGCCAAGCAACTGAGCGGTTAGATATACGTCTACGCTGTGGGAACCGCCCTTGGCGTTCTAGTTGGAATGCTTGCGCCTTACTTATGGTCGTTATCAATAGTCTTTCTTTCTCTTTCACAAGCCTATCAAAAATTAAATCGTTAGCTGCATGAACATCCATTGTGGCTAAGTCGGTATGTTTCATTGGTATTTCCTCATCTTCAGTTGCTTTGATAAGGTCATTCTTATTGATGAAGTATTGCAGAGTGAAATTTTAGGGAGTTTTAGCAAATCACCATTTGAAAATTTTCTAGGAAATCTTTTCGTATGAAATATTTTAAGGGTTAGTAATAGGTGCGCTTAGGTAGTTTTAGATGAGAGCAACAACATAATAGGGGTACATATGGGGGGACATATGAGCAAAAACGGGCTTATCATTGCTGATAAGCCCGTTTTATTACAATCACCTTAGACGCTAGGTCTTAGTTCATGCCGTACTTCTTTAATTTTTTACGTAAAGTACCACGGTTGATACCTAACATATTAGCAGCGCGCGTTTGGTTGCCACGAGTGTGTTGCATGATGATGTCTAGTAAAGGCGCTTCAACTTCGCACAATACCATTTCATATACTTCAGAAGCTTCCTGACCGTCTAACTGAGAGAAGAAGTTAGTTACGGCACGTTTTACTGCGTCACGTAATAACTGCGGCTTGATAGTGCCGTTTGCTGTTTCGATTTTGCCTACGGTAAGCTGGTGAACTTCTGTGTTAGTTGTCTGATCAAACATTCTATTCTGCTCTTTATTAAATTCTAAACTAATTCATCAAAATAACATTCCACTAGGGAATGTTGCTGGGCAGCGGTTTCAAGCCGATTAAAGTCAGCACGAAATTGGCGCTGTTCCTCATGGTTTAGGTACCACCCGACATGCTTTCTAGCAAATCGGACACCTTTGTATTCGCCATATAAGTCATAAAGTTTTTTAAGGTGTTCAAGCATCACTGTGCGTTGCTCGTCTACCTTAATTGGCGCTAACTTTTCACCTGTTTCCAGGTAATGTAGGATTTCATTAAAAATCCATGGACGTCCTTGTGCACCTCTTCCTATCATGAGGGCATCGGCGCCAGTGTAGTCAAGTACAAACTTGGCTTTCTCTGGTGTGTCGATGTCCCCGTTGGCGACAACAGGAATTGAGACTGTTTGTTTAATTGCTTTAATGGTGTCGTACTCGGCAAAGCCTTTGTACATGCATTTTCTTGTTCGACCATGAACGGCGAGCGAGGCAATGCCACAATCTTCTGCAATTTGGGCTATTTCAACACCATTACGATGTTCAGGCTCCCAGCCTGTGCGTATTTTTAGTGTTACGGGCACATCAACTGCGGTGACCACGGCTTGTAAAATCTCTTTTACTAAGCTGGGACTTTGCATTAAAGCTGAGCCTGCAAACTTCTTGTTCACTTTCTTTGCTGGACAACCCATATTGATATCAATGATGTGCGCGCCTTGTTCAACATTGAACTTAGCGGCATTGGCCATTAAATCAGGGTCTGCACCTGCTATTTGTACGGAGCGTATACCTTCTTCACCAGAATGCGTCATGCGCTGGCGGCTTTTATCGCTGTCCCAAACATCAGGATTGGATGAAAGCATTTCTGATACGGCTAAAGCTGCGCCATAGCGTAAGCAGAGATTTCGAAAGGCCTGATCGGTGACACCTGCCATTGGTGCGACGATCAGCTGATTAGACAGTTGATACGGGCCAATTTGCATTGCGAACTTCACCTTGCTCTTCAAAGGGGCGCTATAGTAGCCCTTTTTTACGGCTGTGAAAAGGTCAATAAATGACCTAAATGCAACTTTTTTGCTTGACTTTTATTAGCCGTCACATCTTTGACTAATAAATAGCGTTTTTCGGCTATTTTTGAGCACTGGTGCGTGTTGCAGAGAGGCTTTTTACTATATACAAGTGTCAATTCTAGATGTTAACAACCTGTAAACGAGAATTTACGCACTCAATCAGCTCACAATGTAGCCCATTATTGAGTGCGTTTTAAGCAATAGCTGACTATTTACGTATTCCAGTTAAGCGGCTCCAGTCTTCTTTATTACTAACGGGATCCATGATGAACCATTGGCTGTAGAAGTCGGAGACTTCTTGTGCTTGTTCTTGTAATAAACCTGACAATGCGAGTTTTCCGCCTGTTCTGACTTTTTCTGCCATTAATGGTGCGAGTTCTTTTAGCGGCCCAGCAAGAATATTGGCGACTAATACGTCTGCTTGTAAGTTGGCTGGTTGATCTTCTGGTAAATATAGGGCCAATTTATCAACGACATCGTTACGTTCAGCATTGGCTTTCGAAGCGTCAATGGCTTGATAGTCAATGTCTACACCGGTTACTTTCTTTGCACCTAGTTTAATTGCTGCGATGGCCAAAATACCTGAACCGCAACCAAAGTCGATGACTTCTTGGTTTGATAAATCAAGGCTGTCTAACCATTCTAGACACAATGCTGTTGTTGGGTGAGTGCCGGTTCCAAATGCTAAACCTGGGTCTAGGATAACATTAACCGCGTCAGGATCTGGGATTTCACGCCAGCTTGGGCATATCCATAAGCGTTGACCAAATTGGATTGGGTGAAAGCTATCCATCCATTCACGGATCCAGTCTTTGTCTTCGACTTGTTCAATTTTATGGGTAAAACCTTTGCCTAGAAATGGCATAGATTCTAAAAATTCGATTGTGGGTGCTAAGTCTGTACCTGCATCAAAGAGTGCAATCATGACGGTATCTTGCCACAGCGGTGTTTCACCTAGCTTAGGTTCAAAAATAGGTTCGTCTTGGCCATCTTCATAAGTGATGGAAAGAGAGCCTTGATCCATTAATAAGTCGCCAAGCATATCTGCATTATCGCGATGAGTGTGAATACGTAATTGGATCCAAGCCATGGGATTTTCCTAACTGTAGTAAATGTAATATCAAATTGGCGCTTATTATACCCAAGTTATCCCAAGATGCTCGTTTCGGTGTACGTTTAATGGTTTTAAGTGAGAATTTATTGAGTGTGTATTTACTGTAAAAATTACACACATTACATGACGATATTGGGCATGAGTCGCGGGCATATCATTGTTGTATTTTTTATAAACTATTGGTAATTGTTTTACTTACCGAATTCTCGTTTCTGCTTTTAGTTAAGTCTCAGTATTATTTGAATTTTTGTTTTGTTCTTTGTGTGACCAACTTCTAACTCCGGCTCATTAGTGGGTGAGCATTATCACGGTTTGATTATTGTTCATTACTGATGTTCGAGAAGTCTTGATATGGTCGATACTCACTTTTACGCCTGACAGGATATGATGATTTATGGCTGCGAACTCTTTCTCCACAAAAGCCGACAATGCAGTAAATACCGATAAAGGTTTTGCGCATCCTGTTTGGGCTGCTCGAGCGGATAAACTTCAAAGTCTGTCTGGCGTGTTACTTGGTTTATTTCTATTAATGCATTTGCATTTTGAGTCGAGTATTTTACTGGGTAAAGAAGCATTTTACCAAATGGCTCAGTTTCTTGAAGGTGGCGTGTTTAGTGAGACGGGCCATGGGTATCCATTGCTAACGCAAATATTTTCCTGCTTTATGTTGTTGGTCGTGTTGCTCCACGCCGTATTTGCTTTGCGACGTTTTCCTACTCAAATAGGTCAATGGCGAGCCTTACGTAATCAAATGCGTTTTTTACCCCATGAAGATACCAATATTTGGTTTTGGCAAATGATTACTGGTTTCTTATTGTTTTTCCTTGTACCAACACATTTGTTCACCATGATAACGAACCCTGAGATTGGCCCGCATCTTTCAGCTGAGCGTGTTTACCACTTTAATGCATGGGCTTTATATATCCTCTTGTTACCCGTTGTAACGATTCATGCCGTGTTTGGTTTATATCGGGTGGTGGTGAAATGGGGCCTAATTGAGCAACGTTTTGCCTTGCTCAAATTTGCTAAGGTGTTGTTAGCGTATTTGATGATATTGGGACTGGCGAGTTTGCTGACTTATATTGTGATAGGTCATTCTCTGGCATTACCTGTTGTGCCATACGTGTCGACGTTGTAAGGAATTGAAATGAAAATTATTTATACAGACACCTTAGTGGTTGGCGCAGGATTGGCAGGATTAAGAGTGGCCATTGCTTCTAAAGAACGTGGTCTCGATACGTTGGTGCTATCGCTGATACCTGCAAAACGGTCACATTCAGTGGCTGCACAAGGTGGTATGCAAGCCAGTTTAGCGAATACCATTAAAGGTGCGGGCGATGATGAAGATATCCATTTTCAAGATACGGTAAAAGGTTCTGATTGGGGCTGCGATCAAACCGTGGCTCGAATGTTTGCCCACTGTGCACCTAAAGCCGTGCGAGAGTTAGCTCAGTGGGGCGTGCCCTGGAGTCGTGTGACTAAGGGGGATAGAGACGTCATTGTTAATGCGCAAAAGGTGACTATTACCGAAGCGGAAGCCGCTCATGGATTAATTAACGCGCGCGATTTTGGTGGAACACAAAAGTGGCGTACCTGTTATACCGCAGATGGTACCGGGCATTCTTTGTTGTATGCCGTCGATAATAAAGCGATTTCGTTAGGTATTCCTGTGCATGAACGTATGGAGGCGTTAACACTCATTCATGATGGCAAACGCTGTCATGGCGTTATTGCTCGTTGCTTAATCACCGGTGAATTGCGCGCTTATATTGCTAAATCGACTACTATTGCCACTGGCGGTTACGGACGTATTTACGCTGTGTCAACCAATGCCATTATCTGTGAAGGTATTGGGCAAGCGTTAGCTTTAGAAACTGGCGTTGCGACATTAGGTAATATGGAGGCGGTTCAGTTCCATCCTACTGCTATTGTTCCTGTGGGGATTTTAACGACAGAAGGATGTCGAGGTGATGGCGGCGTACTGCGCGATAAAGACGGTTACCGTTTTATGCCAGATTATGAACCTGATAAAAAAGAACTGGCGTCTCGTGATGTGGTATCTCGCAGAATGACCGAGCATATACGCAAAGGTAAGGGTGTAAACAGTCCTTATGGGCCGCATTTATGGTTAGACATTACCTTGTTAGGCAAAAAGCATATTGAAACTAACCTACGTGAAGTCAAAGAGATTTGTGAAAACTTCCTTGGCATCGATCCAGTTAAAGAATGGATCCCTGTTCGGCCAACTCAGCATTATTCTATGGGTGGGATTAGAACCAAACCTAATGGCGAAAGTCCACAGTTGTCTGGGTTGTTCAGTGTTGGAGAAGCAGCCTGTTGGGATATGCACGGTTTTAACCGACTTGGCGGTAATTCATTGGCCGAAACGGTTGTTGGTGGAATGATTATCGGCAAATATGTTGCTGACTTTGGCGAGCAAAACAGCTTGGTTGTCGACACTGATTTAATCGACCAATTTGGGATGCAGTTACAAACTGAAATTGATTTGCTTGTTGATGGAGAAGGAACTGAAAATCCATTTACACTAAAAAATGCAATGCAAAAAATTATGATGGATTACGTTGGTATTTTCCGTAATGGTACTGAGCTTGAGCTGGCTATTAGCCAATTAACAGACTTACTTGAGCGCGCAAAAAATCTTGGGTTAACGTGTAAAAAACGTCATGCGAATCCAGAGTTAGTTGAAGCATTAAGAGTTAAGCGTATGTTAAAGGTGGCATTAACGGTCGCCATTGGTGCTCATGCACGTACAGAGAGCCGTGGGGCTCATTCTCGTGAGGATTTCCCACAACGTAATGATAAAGATTGGTTGAACCGCACACTATCTAGCTGGCCTGATGCAGATAGTTTACGACCACAATTAACGTATGAAGCGCTTGATGTGATGCAAATGGAGTTACCGCCTGGGTATCGTGGTTATGGTGTCGATAATGCTATTGCTCACCCCGATACGCAAAAACGTCGGCAACAAGTTGACACTATTCTGGCCGATTTAGGTCACGATGCGGACAGACAGGCTAAACAAACTGCACTAATGCCTTTTGAGTTGCCTGAAGAATATAAGCCAGGTAACCAACGATTAACCGACGCCTTAGTTAACGCTGCGGCTGGAGAAAAGTAATATGAGCCAAGCACGCACGTTAACGTTTTCAATTTTTCGTTTTGATCCACAAATACCCGGTGATAAACCTAAAATGGTGACTTACACCCTAACAGAAGCCCCTGGAATGACAGTGTTTATCGCGTTAAATCAATTACGTGAAACGCAAGACCCATCGCTGCAATTTGATTTTGTTTGCCGTGCAGGTATTTGCGGAAGTTGTGCGATGGTGATAAATGGTAAGCCTACGTTAGCTTGTCGAACATTAACCGCTAATTACCCAGATGGACATATTAAGCTTATGCCATTACCTGGTTTTGAACTGATTGGTGATCTTTCAGTGAATACCGGTAAATTTATGCGGGAGTTATCTGAGCGGTTGGCATTGTGGCTGCATCCCGATAATGCAGATAATGACATTCACCGTATTGAAACGCCTATGTCGCCTGAAGAGGCAACGAGGCTTTATGAGTTAGAGCGATGTGTAGAATGTGGTGTGTGTGTGTCTGCTTGTGCGACGAAACAAATGCGCGACACCTTTGTTGGTGCTGTCGGCTTGATGAAAATTGCCCGCTTTGAATTAGACAGTCGTGACACTCGCACCGCTGATGATTTTTACCATGTTATTGGCAATCAAGATGGCGTGTTTGGCTGTATGACCTTATTAGGTTGCCAAGATAGTTGCCCAAAAGACTTACCGCATATGAAACAAATCGCGTATTTACGTCGTAAAATGGCTTCTGTTTAGGGACTTAGTGGTAACTTACGGTAGAATGATAACAGACGATGGCAAGCGGAAAGGCTAGATGCTACTGCATTTATTGCCGCAAAGCGAACTAACAGGACCTAGTCTGCTCGAAATCTTAGTTATATTTTATCGATAATTAGACATAAAAAATGCCGCTAAATTAGCGGCATTTTTGCGATTATTTTGCGTTTAGGTAATTAATTACTTAGCGCGTTTCATTGCAGTAAAGAATTCTTCGTTAGTTTTGGTCATCGCCAATTTATCGATTAAGAATTCCATTGCAGAAACTTCATCCATTGGATGTAAGATCTTACGTAAAATCCACATCTTCTGAAGCTCATCAGGTGTCGTTAGTTTTTCTTCACGACGAGTACCAGAGCGGTTGAAGTCAATCGCAGGGAACACGCGTTTTTCAGCAGCTTTACGAGAAAGGTGTAACTCTTGGTTACCGGTACCTTTAAATTCTTCGTAAATAACTTCATCCATTTTGGAGCCAGTATCAACCAAGGCTGTAGCAATAATGGTTAAGCTGCCACCGTGTTCAATGTTACGTGCAGCCCCAAAGAAACGCTTAGGACGATGTAGTGCGTTAGCATCAACACCACCAGTTAACACTTTACCCGATGAAGGGATAACGGTGTTATAAGCACGGGCTAAACGAGTAATTGAATCTAATAAAATAACGACGTCTTTTTTGTGCTCAACTAAACGTTTTGCTTTTTCAATAACCATTTCAGCCACTTGAACATGACGACTGGCTGGCTCATCGAATGTAGATGCAATCACTTCACCTTTTACAAGGCGTTGCATTTCGGTGACTTCTTCAGGACGTTCATCGATAAGTAATACCATTAACACCACATCAGGGTTGTTATGGGAAATACTTTGAGCAATGTTTTGCAGTAATAGGGTTTTACCCGCTTTTGGCGGCGCGACAATCAAACCGCGTTGACCTTTACCGATAGGTGAGCATAAATCAAGAATACGCGCGGTAATGTCTTCTGTTGAGCCGTTACCACGCTCCATGCGAAGACGTTCTTCTGCATGTAATGGTGTTAAGTTTTCAAACAGGATTTTGTTGCGAGAGCTTTCTGGTTTATCGAAGTTGACTTCACTCACTTTCAATAGCGCAAAATATCTTTCGCCTTCTTTTGGTGGCCTGATTTTACCAAAAATAGTATCACCGGTACGCATGTTAAAGCGACGAATTTGGCTTGGTGATACGTAAATATCGTCAGGGCCCGCAAGGTATGAGCCATCTGAACTTCTTAAAAATCCAAATCCATCTTGGAGGATTTCTAATACACCGCCACCGAAGATGTCTTCTCCGCTTTTGGCGTGTGCTTTTAAAATTGAGAAGATGATATCTTGCTTACGAGTACGAGCCATATTTTCCAGCTTCATGCTTTCAGCAAGCGAAACTAGATCCGAAATGGGCGTGTCTTTTAATTCTGTTAAATTCATGTATGGGAGTCTTGTATTGCGCGACGAAGCTTACCGCAATCAATCAGTAAGGTTGAAAAGAAATTTTATGATTGATAAACGAGAAGAAGTTAAATGAAAAAAATCTGATGAATAAATTAGCACTTTATGAGTTGGACGTCTACAAATTTAGGGTAAATAAGATCTAAAAACGACACAAATTGTTCAAAACTTGTGCCGTATAACATTTTTCAGCTATTTTGCTTTAGATTTGAGCGTCAATAAATTCTTTAAGTTGGGTTTTTGATAGTGCACCCACTTTAGTTGCCACTAGCTCGCCACCTTTGAACATTAATAATGTTGGAATACCACGTACGCCATACTTAGCAGGTGAAACGTTGTTTTGATCAACGTTGAGTTTTGCCACGATTAATTTGTCCGCATACTCATCAGCTACATCATTTAGAATTGGGGCAATCATTTTACAAGGACCACACCACTCAGCCCAGAAGTCGACTAATACAGGCGTTTCAGACTTTAATACGTCATTTTCAAAGCTGTCATCGCTTAGGTATACAATTTTATCGCTCATGTTGTTCTCCAGATTTGGTTCCATTGCTAGTTTATTAATGGCTTACCATGTATATTGGGTCAGTTAAATAGCTTTTCAAGAGACCGTTTTAGTAATGTAGCTATTTCAAACGATCGAATCTTTTTTTGCAACCCCTACAGGTATGCTTGTGCTATGAGCCAGACACATTTATCGACCCAGAAATTCGCCGACTTCCCTTTAAAGCCCGAAATACTCGCGGCATTAAATGAAAACGGCTTTGAGTTTTGCACGCCAATTCAGGCGTTATCGTTACCGATTTTACTTAATTCAAAAGATATCGCCGGACAAGCCCAAACCGGTACAGGTAAAACCATGGCCTTTTTAGTGGCCACGTTTAACCACTTACTTAATGTTGCAGCACCAGAGGGCCGCAAAGCAACTGAACCTCGCGCTATTATTATGGCGCCCACACGTGAATTAGCAATCCAAATTGCTAAAGATGCCAAACTGTTAGCGGCACACACCGGATTAAAAGTCGGTATTGTTTACGGCGGTGAGAGCTATGAAACTCAACGCGCTGTATTAGACCAAGGTGTCGATATTCTCATTGGCACCACGGGACGTATTATTGATTATGTGCGTCAAGGCGTGATTAGTTTAAGCCATATTCAAGCTGTAGTGCTTGATGAAGCTGACCGTATGTTTGACCTTGGATTTATTAAGGATATTCGCTTTTTGTTCCGCAGAATGCCTGATGCTAAGTCTCGTTTGAATATGCTTTTTTCTGCCACACTTTCAATGAAAGTGCAGGAATTAGCTTATGATCATATGAACGACCCTGAAAAAGTTGAAATCGAACCGTTAGAAAAAACCTCTAAAAACATCAAAGAGGAAATTTTCTACCCGTCGATGGAAGACAAAATGCGTCTATTATTGAGCTTAATTGAAGAAGATTGGCCCGATAAAGCGATTGTGTTTTCGAACACAAAACACAGTTGTGAAAAACTGTGGTCTTATTTAGAAGGAGATGGACACCGTGTTGGTTTGTTAACCGGCGATGTACCGCAAAAGAAGCGTATTCGCATTCTGGAGCAGTTTACCTCTGGTGATCTAGACGTTTTGGTGGCCACAGATGTTGCCGCTAGAGGGTTACATATTTCCGATGTTTCACATGTATATAACTATGATTTGCCTGATGATTGCGAAGATTATGTCCACCGTATTGGCCGAACAGGTCGTGCTGGGCAAAAAGGTGTTTCAGTGAGTTTTGCTTGTGAAGAATATGCATTGAATTTACCGGATATTGAAACGTATATTAATCATTCAATTCCAGTATCTAATTATGATCGTGATGCTCTACTCGATGATATCCCGCCACCGGCCCGGATTCATCGTAAGCCTCCATCATCTCGTACTCGCGATGGTGGTAAAGGAGCGCATCGTAGTGGTGGAAATACTTCGCGCCCGCCACGTCATAGGACCCGTAGACCATAGTCCATGCCATTGCTAACAGTATCTCAACCCTATGCAGCGATAACGTTAGGTTCTAACAGTTTTAATATGTTGGTAGCCAATTCGGTTGGTAATAAACCGATTGTTATCGCTAAATATAAGCGTAAAGTTCGCTTGGCCGAAGGTATCGGTGACGATGGCATGTTGTCTGAACAAGTGATGCAGCGTGGTTTGGCGTGTTTAGCCATGTTTGCCGACATGCTGGCACAGCATCATATTGACAGTGCTAATGTAGCTGTATTTGCTACAGCAACGTTGCGTATTATTCGTAATGCCGATGAATTTCACTTACGTGCGATGCCAATATTGCAGCATCAAATTGAGGTCATTTCGGGATTACGGGAAGCTGAGCTAATTTATCAAGGAATGGTTGCCACGACAAAAGGTGATGGACGCCGTTTAGTG
The DNA here is from genome assembly GCF_053850585.1 of Shewanella sp. A22. Lineage (NCBI taxonomy): Bacteria > Pseudomonadati > Pseudomonadota > Gammaproteobacteria > Alteromonadales > Shewanellaceae > Shewanella > Shewanella sp. A22. Next base: position 68,086 of record NZ_JBSQBN010000005.1, on the reverse strand, counting down.
ATTGATATTGGCGGCGCCAGCACTGAGTTTATTATTGGTGATGGCAGTCAGATGCTGTTTAAAATCAGCCTGCCAATGGGGTGTGTGTTATTTAATCAACAATTTTTTTGCAAAGCACCATTACAGAGCATCGACTTTGAACAGGCTGTGGATTACGTTAATACGATTTTGGCAGAACATCGCCCTCAATTGCTCGACTTAGGTTGGCAAAGTGTCGTGGGCGCTTCTGGTGCAGTGCAATCGGTGGTGTCTGTATTACAACACAGGCAACGGTCTGAAGTGATTACCCTTAATATTTTGTATGCTTTCCGGGATGAAATATTATCGCAGGCGGATGCCAAACTTAGTGGGATTGATGGCTTACATACTGAACAAGCGCCCACATTTTCTGCGGGAGTCGCAATATTAATTGCGTTGTTTGAAAGTTTGTCGATAAGCCATTTACATCTTGCTGGTGGGGCTCTTCGAGAAGGGGTGCTACAATTGTTAGCCGATCGCATAGCGGCTAAAGTATCAATGTAGCCGCTGAAATATTCGATAATAAAAAAGGTCGCTTCGCGACCTTTTTTATTATGATTAATATCTTACTGTTTCAAATAGCTACTTTAATATTTCAACTAAATCAGCTTCTAATGTTGCGGTAGGACGCTCAACAATTCGGCCTAATTCATGACCTTGTTGTTTAACAATAAACGTTGGAATACGGCTAAAAGCGTATTTCGCTGCGAGCCCATCAGGGTCTTGTTTGTTACGATCGACACCAATGTACTCAATTTGAATATTTGGGTTAGCAGCTGCTTCAATAATGCGCATAAAACGTGGTGTTTCACGGTGACAATCTGGGCACCACGTACCAATAATCACGACTATTTGAGTCGGTTCTTTTATTCCTTTAAGCACATTAATGGCTTGAGTATCAACTTGGTAGCTAGCGAAACCTTCGGCATAGCCTGGTAATTCGGTAGTCAGGGTTTGTGGTTGGATTACGCCGGTTAAAATCACTTCTTGTTCCTCTTTGCCACATGTTGCAATAAAGCCTTCTTGATCTTTTTCAAAGGCACAACCTGAGTTTGCCGATACCGTCATGGGTAACATTTGGGTGGAAAAAAAGAGAGCGGTAGTGGCTAATAATATTCTAACGTTATTGTGCATTATTATGTCTCGCTTAAGTAGTGAATACTGCAACAAACATTCAAACATGCTTAATCAATACTGTTAAGTGGTGATCATCTACTATGTTGGATTGATCACTATTTTAGTTAGGTATAATTCTACTAAGTTATACCCATTTCAATCGTTATTGGGCCATTCAACCGGAGTACTTCGCCTTCTAGGAAAGTCGTGTAGGTGTAGTCTATTATACCAATCCCATTAAATATCTGGTCAGTTCAGAGTCTCTCAGGTTTTTCAATTCAAGGCACATTGATGTAGAAATGGTTGTTCCCTTTTAAATCGATGAAACACAGAAGTGGAATACCTGAGAGACTCCATTCTGGCGGGTTTCAAAGTCCTTTATGCTTCGTTAGATGCTTTCAAAATACGACTGCATGGATGCAGGAGGTAGAGTAACGCAGGAGCTTGTTACCGAGAATCACTATTCGCTTCAATCATCTGCCTTGCCTACAGCACTTTGAACTCCCGCTGAAAGATCACATATTTAATAGGATTGGTATTATATCAAAGTCATTTGAAGCAGTAATGGGGGGCACACAGCCTCGAAGGGCGAATTTATCAGCGTGGTCTGTACGACTGCATGGATGCAGGAGGTAGAGCAACGCAGGAGCAGTTGCCGAGAACGACTATGTTTTCAAAAGGCTGCCTCGAATACCTCACTGATAATTTTCGCTAAAAGAGCAAGTTTTAATGCGGATTGGTATTATTTTTTATGGAATAAAATAGACAATGCAGTTGTGCATCAAAATCATATTAATCAGCATGAAGGCACAGAAACCCGCTCTTGGGAATGACTCAGGTGACTTATATAATGAATGGAAGTGATATTACATTATAAAATAAAAAGCCAATCAGAAATTGATTGGCTTAATAATGAGTTAATGACTTCTGTTTATTTATTTTGCTCTTTGAGCCATTGAGCAGCACGTTTAGCAAAGTAAGTTAGGATCCCGTCAGCTCCTGCTCGCTTAAAGCAAAGTAGCGACTCCATAACGATGGCTTTTTCTGCTAACCAACCATTTTGAATGGCTGCCATGTGCATGGCGTATTCGCCACTCACCTGATAAGCAAAAGTCGGTACTGCCAATTCTGTTTTAACACGGTAGACTATGTCTAAATAAGGCATGCCTGGCTTAACCATGACCATATCGGCACCTTCTTGAATGTCTAATGCCACTTCATGCAATGCTTCATCGCTATTCGCCGGATCCATCTGGTAGCTGTGCTTATTGCCACCTTTTAAATTACTGGCTGATCCGACTGCGTCACGAAATGGGCCATAATAGCTTGATGAATATTTCGCTGAATAAGCCATTATTTGGGTATTAACAAAGCCCTTGTTTTCCAGTGTTTGACGAATGGCACCAATACGACCGTCCATCATATCTGATGGTGCGACAATGTCTGCACCCGCTTCTGCGTGCGATAGAGCCTGTTTAACTAATATTTCTGAAGTGATGTCATTGATAATATAGCCTGTGTCATCGATGATACCGTCTTGGCCGTGAGTAGTATACGGATCTAAAGCGACATCAGTCATAATACCGAGTTGTGGAAATGCTTGTTTTAACTCGCGTACGGCCCGTTGCACCAAACCGTCTGGGTTATAAGACTCTTCAGCTAATAAGCTTTTTTTATCTGCTGGTGTGACGGGGAATAACGCGATAAGTGGAATGCCGAGTTCGACAAGTTCAGCGGCTTCTTTTAATAAAAGATCAATTGAAAAGCGTTCAATACCAGGCATTGAGGCGACTTTTTCTGAGCGTTGAAAACCTTCTAACACAAACATAGGGTAAATAAGGTCGTTAACCGTTAACGTATTTTCAGACATTAAACGACGACTAAATTCATGTTTACGCATGCGGCGCATTCTGCGCTGTGGGAAAGCACTGGTAATAATATTCAATTTCGACTCCTGGTTTAGGTCTGGTCTGTTTCGAGCTGATAGTAGCAAACTTTATTTCGTCCGCTGCGCTTGGCTTGATACAGGGCTTTATCTGCTTGTTCTAGTAATAACATTGGATGTTCATCACTGTCGATAATCGTCGTGCTAACACCAATACTGATCGTTAGTGGTATGGTGTTTTCGTTGTGGACAATGTTGAGTTCGCTGATTGCTAGCCGAATTTGCTCAGCAACTTTGAGAGCGCCTTCTTTTTCTGTGCAAGGCAAAATAATAGCAAACTCTTCACCGCCAAAACGTGATACGAGATCTGTTGGGCGCTTTAAGTATTCACTTAGCGTTTTGGCAATCGTTTGTATTGTGTAGTCGCCACAGAGATGACCATATTGATCATTAATATTTTTAAACTTATCAATATCTATCATTAACAAAGACATCGGTGTTTGTTGACGTCGACTAATGCGCCCTTCTGCAATTAAGCGGCGATCGAAAGCACTGCGATTCTTGACGCCGGTAAGGCTGTCAATGGTGTTTTGTTCAGTCAGCTTTTGGTTAACTTCATTGAGCTCTCGTAATGTCACTTCTAATTCGAGAGTGCGTTCTTGGACCATTTTTTCAAGTTTTTCACTATTTTCAGCTTCATTTCGCAAGGACTCCTCACGTGTTTCACGTAGTCGTTGTGCTTGTTCTAATGCTTGTTGTTGGATAATTAGTTTGGCTTTACGCTCGTCGTTATAACGTAATGCCAGTACGGCAGCCATAGTGAGCACTTCAAATGTAAGCCCTAACATAACAGGAAATTGAGGTGAAAAACTTGGGTTGATGACGCCAATGTAAATAAGCCCTGTGATAATACAACCAAGCATTAACCCAAAACGCCCGATGGCATATAAAGGTGCGTTGCGTTGACCACCAAACGCTTGGATTAAGGAAAAAGCCATTAAGATACTGCTAATGGTCAGTACGACAAAGGCTAAGGTATACAGTGCCATACTGTAGCTAATAAACGGTATTATGGTAGTCAAACCAAAACAAAGAACCGCCATAACACGACAGATCCGAAGCATTTTTAAGTTATGGTATTTGAGTTGTAATACTTTTTCGGTAAACATCAATGAAAATCCCAGAGTCAATGGGATGAGAATGAGAAAAATATATTGCTGTATAATTGGCCATTGAGGCCACAAATAGCGAAAAGATACACCATATACCGTGGCGGTTAATAAGGTTAGCCCTAATACATAACCACTGTAATAACTGTAGCTGAATGATCCTGATGCGAGCGCGATAAATAAACTGAATAAACAGATGGCAAGCAATAAACCAATTTGCATCCCATTAAACAAGTTTTTAGTTTCGGTGATTTGAGTGAGATCATTTGATGACCACAATACCAAGGGTAAGCTAGTACTGCCTTTAGTGTCTATTTTGATATAAAAGGTATGGGTATCACCAGGTTCAAAACTGACAGGGTACAAAAATATATTACTTTGTAATGGACGTTGTTTAAAGGGCAAGCTGTCGCCCATGGATTCGGTACCCATTAGTTGACCATTAATTAGGTGATATATTTTGACGCTGTCGAGTAATGGATTATCTAAGGCAATAATACGTGATATGTGGTCATTGGGGTTATATATACTAAAGCTCATCCAATAGTTTTTAACACCTATTTTATAGGGTTGTTCTGAATTGAGTTTTTTCCAAGTATTTTCTGGCTGTTGTAATAACTCGTTTAGATTACCAATATCATTCCGTTGATTGGTATACACCCAGCTTTGTAAATCAATTTTTGTGATGGAATCTGATGTTAATCTCAGTGGCATGGGGGTGTGGATAGTCGCCATGCTGCTGTTGCTGATAAAAAGTAACATTAACCCCAGTATTACGCGAACGTTATAGAGACTACACCACTGTGAACGGTATGCTTTTATCGTTTTCATGAGTGCTTACTCATGTTGGCAGATGTGGGTAATTGGAAAAATTCACAGCTGTTTTGGTAGCATACTTGTGCCAATGATAATGGTGATTGTTGGCGGAGGGTTGCCATTTGTTCAACAATATAGGGTAAATACTGAGGTAAGTTTTTACTCGATTTGGGTTTAGGCCGCATACTACGTGGTAATAAGTAAGGACTGTCTGTTTCTGCCATTATTCGTTCATTGGGAATTAACGGTACAAGTTGCGCTAATTCCTGTCCTCGTCGCTCGTCGCAAATCCATCCCGTAATACCGATATATAAATCCGCTGCTAAGCATTCAAGGAGCTCATCTTTATTACCGGTAAAACAATGTAATAAAGCATTAGGGAGTTGAGGTCTATACTCTTTAACGATGGCAATAAAGTCACTATGTGCTTCACGACAATGCATTAGTACTGGCATATTGAGCTCACTTGCTAGCGCTAATTGGGCCGCAAAAGCTTTTCGTTGGGCCGAACGTGGTGAAAAATCACGGTTGTAATCAAGTCCGCACTCGCCAATAGCAACAACTGTTTCTTGCTGAGCAAGTTGTAATAAGCGCGCTTTACTATGTTGGTTCCATGATGATGCTTGGTGGGGATGAACACCTGCCGTACTGTATAATTTTTGCGGATATTGTTGGCAAATGGCAATAGCGTCGGCGCTTTCATCTAAATCGCTGCCAATAACAATTAACGGCGAAACAAAGTGTGTCGCCGCGTCATTGATAATGTTGTCAATATCGTGCTTAAGTCTTTCACTAAGCAGATTGACTGCAATGTCGATGTATTGAGTCATTTGGGAAAGTATAGTATTACTTTAATCGTTTAACTCGAGTTGTAGCATTGCGATCATCGCTACCTAAAAAGAATGAACTCAACGCCCCTGCTTGAATAAAAATACGCTGACCTTTTTTGAGTCGGTAATTATCTGGGTTACTTTGTTTCCAAACTTGACCATTATTGAGGGTGATGACTAATTCGCCGTAGGGGCCTTTTTTGACTTTAGAGACTTCAAAATAAAGTTTCTCTATTTGTTTCTCTGTTTTTTTGGTTAGGCCAAAAGCACTAACTTTATCGACTTGAGCTGTGACTACTGGTGTGGGGGTGACTGATGTAGGCACTTGCGTTGGTACATTTGTTGGGACAGCAAGTGGCTCATTTGTCGTAACTATCGTACTGGGTTTAGCATTGGCTGCTAATTGGTCATAACAGGCTAAGCGTTCGAGTTTATCGGTTTTTATTGCACATACAGACAGTTGTTGAGCAAGATTTGTCTCGGCATATGCATTGGCCGACATCAATATGATGCCCGCCGAAATTAAACGTAAACGCATTGATCCTTCCTCTTATTATTGTGTCTAGCTATATGGCCTATAAGGCCATTTAAATTTAGCTATCTGCTTGCTCGCTCTCTGGCTCGCTCTCGGATTCATCTTCTTTTTTACTGTAAAAGCGTGCGGCGATGAGTCCACCCTCAAACAATAACAGCATTGGAACCGCTAGCATAGTCTGAGAGATAATATCAGGAGGCGTTAAAAACATGCCAATGACAAATGCACCAACCACAATGTAAGGACGTTTTTTACGTAATTCATCAGGTGTTGTTGCACCAGCCCAACAAAGTAAAACCACGGCCACAGGGATTTCAAAAGCTAAACCAAAAGCAAAAAACAGTTTTAAAATAAAACTTAAATAACTGCTGATATCAGTAGCAACTTGTACACCTTCTGGAACTACGCTGGTAAAAAAACCAAATACAACAGGGAAAACAATATAGTAAGCAAAAGCTATTCCAAGATAAAACAACAGAGTACTGCTTGTTAATAAAGGAACAACTAAGCGTTTTTCATGTTTGTATAACCCCGGTGCGACAAAAGACCATACTTGGTAAAGCACATAGGGAATAGCAATGAAAAAAGCTAACACCAATGTTAATTTGAACGGTGCAAAAAAGGGTGCAGCTACATCTGTTGCAATCATGCTGCCAGTTGCTGGAAGCGAGCGCATTAAAGGTAAAGCGATGTAGTGATAAATATCATTAGCCCAATACACAATAGCAATGAATACGAGTAACACACTGCCTATGGCTTTAAGCAGTTTATTACGTAATTCAAGCAAATGGCTAATAAGCGGTTGCTGTTGCGACATGGATTATCCGTTAGATTTAGGGTTTGAGCTGCTTTCGCTGGTCGTTTCTGGCGACTTAGCGTCCGCTACCGGGGCCGACGAGGTGTCTGGTGATTTAGTTGGCGTCGCAGGTGAGCTGTCTTCAACTTTATAAGGTCGATTCACTGACTCAGCGGCTTGCTTTAATTGGTCAATTGACTCTTGTAGCTCAGGTGACAAATTGCCTAAACCTTTGCTTTCTGCCTTTTTTAAATCAGCATGCAATTGATCAATCTTAAGTTCTTGTTCTAGTTCATCTTTGACAGAGTTCGCCATGCGCTTAAGTGCGCGGATCCAACCTGTAATTGAACGTACTGCAACCGGAAGTCTTTCGGGGCCAAGTACCACAAGCCCCAAAATACCGATCAGCAACAGCTCCATAAAGCCGATACCGTCAAACATAATAAATTACGCCTGTTTATCTTTAGATTCAGGTTGCGTTTCAGCAGCCTGTTGCGAAGTCGCAGCTGTTTTGTCTTGTTCTTCTATAGACTTACTTTCTTCTACAGATTTACTTTCTTCTTCTGGAGACATGGCGTTTTTAAAGCCTTTTACTGCCCCGCCTAAATCACCACCCAAAGAACGTAATTTTTTAGTACCAAATAATAGAATGACAATTAACGCTACAATTAAAAGCTGCCAAATACTGATGCCGCCCATGAAGATTATCCTCTTTATATAAAAATTGGTTTTTGTAAAAAGTTATTTAAAAATCCACAATACCATCTAATTCTTTAAGTATTATGAACGTCTAATAAATTAGTGCTAGCTAAAATTTACGATTCTTTGGCCTAGATCGCCATCCTATCGCCCAAAATAATATTCCAGCACCAATGCAGGTGTACGCTGGCCATAGTGTAACTATTTGAGCAAACAAAATTGTGCCACAGATCAATAATACAGCAGAAGTGATCAGTAGATAATTACTCTTGTGTGCTTTTTGTTGATAGCGCAAGTATGTATCTAACATCTGTTGTTGGGTACCCAGTAATTTACGACCCAATTTTAAGTTGTCGTAAATCAACTCAGGAAATTCAGGGAGTTTATCTGCCCAAAATGGAGCATTGGATTTTACTTTGTTGAACATGGCTTTAGGACCAACTTGTTCCGACATCCAATTTTCAAGGAAAGGTTTAGCGGTTTGCCACAAATCTAATTGTGGATACAGCTGACGGCCTAATCCTTCTATATAAAGCAAGGTTTTCTCTAGTAATACCAGTTGTGGCTGCACCACAATATCAAAATGCCGCGCTGTTCTGAATAATTCTAGTAGTACATGACCAAACGATATTTCATCGAGAGGCTTATTAAACATGGGTTCACACACAACCTTAACGGCTTGCTCAAAGGCGATTATGTCGGTGCGTTCTGAAACCCAGCCTGACTCAATGTATAGCTGTGCAATACGATGATAGTCACGATTAAAAAAGGCCAGAAAATTTTCTGCAAGATAGCGTTTATCAACCTCAGTTAGCGTACCCATAATGCCGCAGTCTAGGCCAATATAGAATGGATCATCCGGATGTTCGCGGCTGATGAAAATGTTACCTGGGTGCATATCGGCATGGAAAAAATTATCGCGAAACACTTGGGTGAAAAATAATTCAACGCCTCGCTCAGCCAGCAGTTTAAAATTGGTGCCTTGGGCTCGTAATGCTTCAGTGTCCGATACTGGAATGCCGTAAATACGCTCCATCACCATTAAACGTTGGTAACTGTGTTCTTCGTAGACATAAGGGACGTATAAGGCGTTTGAATCTATAAAGTTGTTACGTAGTTTTACCGCATTTAGGGCTTCAAGTTTAAGGTTAAGTTCGCCCAAAATTGTTGTTTGATAATCTTCAATCACCTCTGCCGGCCGTAAGCGATTACCTTCACCTAATAAGGTTTCCAGTATATTGGCGGTTTGGGTCATTAGCTGTAAGTCTGCTAAAATTTGTTGTTCAACATTGGGGCGTAATACTTTTAGTACCACGGCTTTACCATCCGATTTTAAGGTGGCGGTATGCACTTGCGAGATCGATGCTGATGCTAATGGTGTGTCGTCGAAGTTATCAAAATAGGTTTCTATTGATGCGCCTAATTCTACTTCAATTGCATTGCGCGCTAGGGTGGAGTCAAACGGTGGCACTCTGTCTTGCAGCATAGCAAGCTGATAGGCCCACTCATCGTCGAGTAAATCACGGCGTGTTGATAACATTTGCCCTAACTTAATGTATACCGGCCCTAAATCTTGCATGGCCAGCTTTAAGCGTTCTGCTGGAGATTTCTGTTTATGCTTATTGCGGATCCAAAACAAGCTGATACGTAGAATTGAAAAATACCAGGGCTTTTTATGTCGCGGAATTAAGTCATCTAAGCCGAAATGTAGAAGGGTTTTAATGACATGGTAACCACGCCTGATACTTGCAAATGTCATTGGGTTATTTGCTCTCTTAATTTGGCTATCTGGGCTTCGACACGTTCGGTTTGGCTAACCAGTTCATCCAGATTATCACGAAAATGTAACCATTCAATTTTATGTGGTGCTAGACGATATTCTTCGGTTGTGAGTTGGCTAATATGCGAGCGTGTTTTTTGCATGACTTGTTTTACATCATGGCTAAATTGTTTTGCCGTTGTGACGAGTTTATGTGTTGGAGCATCACCGATGTAACGCGATAATGGTTCGGCGAAATCAAAATGAATGTGTTGTAAGTAATGACTCAAAGTTTGCAATAACTGAATATCACCCTCAAGGCTGAGCTTATCTTGTTTGATAAGTTCTGTTAAATTAGCGCCTTCAGTGAGCTGATATAAAGTCGAAAGGTCTGCCCGCACCGTTACAGCCACTTCGGCATCATAATTACTGAGTACTTGAATTTGTTTGGCAAATACTAAATAGATGGGCCAGCTTAGCTGGCTCAATTGGATACAAAAAACTTTGCCATGTAATGACTTCAGGCGTGCATAGTCATCTTTCGCTTGCGCAGGCAGCTGTTTAAAAGCCGTTTCAATTGCTGCACAGGTTAATAAGGCAAAGTGATTGGGTAGCATTAGAACTTATAACCTCTGTGCAATGCGACAACACCGTCGGTCATGTTGGTGTAGTCAACTTGTTCAAACCCAGCATCTACCATCATTTGCTTGAGTGTTTCTTGGTCTGGATGCATCCGAATTGATTCCGCAAGGTATTCGTAGCTGTCGGCATCTTTGGTGATCAGTTCGCCCATTTTAGGCAACACTTTGAAACTGTACATGTCGTAAACTTTACGCATTAACTCATGTTTTGGCGTTGAAAATTCGAGCACTAATAACTTTCCGCCCGGCTTTAACACTCGTTGCATTGAGCGTAACGCGGCATCTTTGTCAGTGACATTACGTAGACCAAAAGCGATGGTGATAATGTCGAAGTGGTTGTCTGGAAAGGGCAATGCTTCTGCGTTAGCTTGAACGTAGCTGACGTTATTGACGATACCTTTGTCACGTAGTTTCGTTCGGCCTACCTTGAGCATTGAATCATTAATGTCAGCAAGTACAACTTGACCACGTTCACCGACTAAATGAGAAAATTTAGCGGTTAAATCACCTGTTCCACCGGCTAAGTCTAATACTTTCATGCCAGGGCGAGCCGCTGCAACTTCAATGGTGTGACGCTTCCAAAAACGATGAATACCAAAAGACATCACATCATTCATAATGTCGTATTTTGCGGCGACGGAATGAAACACATCAGCAACTAAGTCTGCTTTTTTATCTGCTTCGACAGTTTTATATCCAAAATGAGTGTTTTTTGGTTCGCCTTCAGACATCTGTATATTCCTATAATGTGCGATAATTAACAGCAAGTGTATGCCATTGCGAATGATTGCTGAAATACTGTGGTGCGAGAGTGTGACAACAATCAATTAGTTGTCTTGCTTGCATCGGGAGACATTTCACACCACGTTAAGCAGAGCAATAAGCTTCGCGTTGATGAGCCCTAATTAATATAAGCTATTAAGGCTAAAAATTTGCCCTGCATTAGAGCATAAAATTAGCGTTTAATGAATAGCTGCCGCCGATTCTAATTCAGGCAGGTTAATCGCCCCTGTATATAAGCATAAATTAACTCACTTAGACCTTGGCCCACATCGCGAGACCCCGCTTCTATGCCAACGTGATGGCAAGCTGGTGCAGCTTCGGCAAAGTGAGCGTAATAGCATCGACAATGCTTAGCAATATAATGCACATAATAGCAGGCATCGAGTAGTGGTATGCCTGCAAATGTTGCTGCACTGCTGGGCATATTACTAATAGCATCAACATCGAGCTCTAATGCCACAGGAAGCTGGGTTTGATTAAGCGCTTTAGCAATTTGTGTTAATGCGGTATCGAGCGATACTTCACGACGTACCCAAATTTGTTGCAAACTGTGCCATGTTGCACCAAACAGGCTAAGTTGCTCTAAGGTGGTTTCGCTGTTTTTTAATTCATGCAATCCTAATATGTGATAGTAGTCGAGTGCGCCACTTGCGGCGGCATAACTAAACCCATTCCCGCTGTGTCGGCCCTCTCTTGGTCTAAAGTCACTGTGTGGATCGAGGTTAACCGCTGCAACAGGCAATGCTGTTTTGGCTTTGGTCGCCATCAATAGACCGTAAGCATTATTGTGGCCACCACCTATTACAATTGGTTCTAACCCTGCTTGCATTATTTCACTTGCGGCTGCGATGACGACATCATCTAGCTGCGCCGTTGCTTGTCGTAATTGGTCAATGCTGGCAGTGGTTGATAGTGAATTGTCGAGGCTGATTTGACCCAAAATGGCACATTCGTTCCCATTAAAAAATCGATTGGATTGTAGATTGAGCAATTGTTTCATGCTAGCAATAAAGGTTCCATCGGCACCGCCTCGCCCTAAGTTAGCCCGTGGACCGATATCTTCGGCAATAGCAATAATGGCAAACTGTGCCCCAGCTGATTTAGCTTGTTGGGCATTTTGTGCCAATGACTGCTGGGCTGAGGCCAAATAAACCTGTTGTCCTATTTTAGTTTCGTTGGGACGTAAGATTAATAATGCATCGCAGTGCTGTTGAGTAAATGGGCTATACATGATGGAACTCCAAATGACGGCCATAAAAAAACCAGCATAGCTGGTTTTTAAAAGGATAATCTGTCAGCCGTTAAAACATGACCTTGGCTACAGTATTATTCTATGTCTAAAGGTTCAGGCGAAAGAATAACACCAGTGTTATCAGCATAAATATGATCGCCTGGTAAGAAAGTCACACCGCCAAAGTTCACGGGGATTTCTATTTCACCAATACCATTACCTTCAGCACCGACAGGGATAGAAGCCAATGCTTGAATACCTATGTCCAGTTCTTCAAGGGCGTCAACATCGCGCACTGAACCATAAATGAGAATACCTTCCCAATTATTGGCAACTGCAATTTCAGCAATTCTGGCATCTAGTAGGGCACGTCTTAATGAACCGCCACCATCGACCAATAGTACTTTACCTTCACCGTCTTCTTCTAAGGCATCAGCAATCAAGCCATTGTCTTCAAAACACTTAATGGTACTGATTGAGCCACCGAAGGAGCTGCAACCACCGTAGTTACTGAACATTGGTTCGACGACATCGACTACATCTATATACATGTCGCAGAGTTCTGAGGTGTTGTATTCCATATTTCACTCCTGTTAGACAGCAAGGGTAAATTGCTGGGTAAAGCAAAGTTAAATGAATTATATGAGCTTTTGATGAAAATAAAAGACTTATCAATCATTGGATTGTTATAAATCAACTTATGGTGTTACTAATAATGAATGCTGCATTGACCTGATTTGAGAACAAGGGTCAGAATTGGAAGTAATTTTCTTTCAAATTGAACGTATTAGTCGATATATGTTGATTTGGGTCATCCTAATACGTTTTTTAATTACATTTTGGCTCAACATTTTGTTAGCATATTACTAAGTTTTTTAATGTTAGTTTAAATTTAATGCTAGCTTTAGGGGCACGGATCCCCCGTTACGCTTACGGAAGGCAGAGAGCCTGAAACAGAGGTTCTTATGGAAAATATCAATATTATTGAAATCTTAGGTTATGCTGCATCAGTTATGGTTGCCATTTCACTGATGATGAAAGACATCGTTTTATTAAGATGGTTAAACTTTACCGGCTGTGCTTTTTTCGTCGCCTATGGATATTCAATCGAAGCGTGGCCTGTTGCAGGCATGAATGCCTTTGTCGCCTGTATCAACATTTATCACCTTATTAAAATTTACCGTAATAAAAGTGCACAGCCACAAACCGCTTAATCGGCGGGTGTGAGTTTAGTTAATTTACGATACTCTCGATTAAAAATATCCCTTCATATTATGGTATGGAGGGATATTTTTTTGTCTTTAGATTGTAGATCACTTTACCCTGAGAACTCACTACTCTTATAAAATAAGCTGTTGATTATTGTCATTGGTGCTTGTTCATTGCAAGTATGCTGAATGCTGTATCGCTGTCATAAAACTTTAGGCTAACTGTCACCTCGCGTTCATTCCTGCTCTCTATTATTTAAGTTGTTAACAAATAGATAACCTTGTTCGGGTAAATGAGTTCCCCCGACGTTTGGCATGGAGTCAAGCATGAAGATGAGTATTGGCCAGTTAGATAGATATGTGTTTTATTGGATTGTGCAATTTAGCCGTAACAATAGTCTATGCCAGGCCGCTAAACGTGTATCGGCCACTGGCGATGGTCATTATTATGTCTATTTCTCGGTTGCATTATTGTTCTTTCACTCCAACGGTCAGCACTTTTTTAATTTAGTACTGGGCGGCTTTGTTGTTGAGTTTCCATTGTACTTATTGCTCAAAAATAGTATTCGCCGTCACCGTCCTTGCCATGCCTTGGTGGGATTCGATTCAAGCTTTGAGCCGTCAGATAAATTCAGTTTACCGTCAGGGCATACCGCTGGTGCCTTTGTATTTGCCTGCGTGATAAATGTGGTGTTTCCAACGTTAGCGCCAATTGCATTTGCTTGGGCTTGTTTTATTGGTGTATCGCGCATTGCTCTTGGGGTGCATTATCCTTTGGACATTATCGCTGGATCTGGGTTGGGTATAGGATCTGTATTACTGGTTGAACAACTGATGTGATGATATTGCATGCTGTGGTCGCTTATGTGTAGTCATATGTTTAGCGTATTTCATTGTTAATAATTTAGCTGTTGAGGAATGTAAAACAATATGAAAATTTTGTACGGAGTTCAGGGTACTGGTAATGGTCATATTAGCCGTGCTCGCGTGATGTCTAAAGCACTAGAACAACAAAATATAGACGTGGATTTCTTATTTTCAGGTCGTGCACCACAACATTATTTCGATATGGACTGTTTTGGCGATTATCAAACTCACAATGGCATGACATTTGTTACAGAAAATGGTCGTGTTAATATTGCCAAAACGGCCCAATGTAATTTTTCTACTGCCATTTTATCTGAAATCAAGCATTTAGATTTAACGGGTTATGATTTAGTACTAAACGACTTTGAACCCGTTAGTGCTTGGGCTGCTAAGCAACAAAATGTGCCGTCAATTGCCATTAGTCATCAAGCGGCATTACAGCATCCAGTCCCTAAGCAAGGCAATAATTGGTTTAACGAATTTTTGCTTAATAACTTTGCTCCAGTCGACATAGCTTTGGGTTGCCACTGGCACCATTTTGGCTTTCCAATATTGCCTCCTTTTGTTGAGGTATCGCCTAACAACGGTAACCACAGTCATCAAATTTTAGTGTATTTACCCTTTGAAGATGCCGACCATATTGCTGCATTTTTGGCACCGTTTGAACGGTATAATTTTTTCGTTTACCACAGTACGAAACCGTTGAAAAAATTGGCAAACCATATTCATTGGCATGGTTTTAACCGTGAAGGCTTTAAAGTGCATATGGCGCAATGTGGTGGTGTGGTCGGCAATGCGGGTTTTGAGTTGGCGAGTGAGGCGATGACCTTGGGGAAAAAACTATTGGTCAAACCGTTGCAGGGGCAGTTTGAACAATCGGCAAATGTTGCAGCATTACAATTGCTTGCTGCCGCAGAAAGTATGCAGACATTAGACACAGCAGTACTTAAGCGTTGGTTGAAAAGTCCCTCACCGAAACCTATTGCTTATCCACAAGTGGGGGATGCATTAGTGGATTGGTTAAAAAACGGCGACTGGCATCAACCGCAAGTATTATGTGAACATTTATGGTCGCAAGTTGATTTGCCTGAAAATTGGCATAAACGCCAATGATGTTTTAAGCCATTAATGTATTATATTAATAGCACGGCATAACATCGGACTTGTTAATCATTGTTCGCCATTTAAGATTGGCCTTGATAAAGGATCTCAAGCAGCTGGTCCTCTAACTCAAAACGTGATTCCATCGCTTGCGCTAAATGAGATAAATCATTATCGAGTTGATACAGTACTTGTTCATCTGCCGCATCGGTATATTTATCATTAAAGTCTAATGCTAGATCTGTACTTTCACTAATAAGTGGCAATAACGTATTTGTTGTTTCAATACTTGACTCGCCAAACTTCTCGCACGCTTTGATCACATTGTTATATACCTCAAAGTGACCTTCTGAGACGTAGTCAACTAACTGAGCGCAAAATTGTTTCACTTCATCTATGCTCGGAAGTGATTTTTCACTACGAGAATACGGTGCTAATCCGGCAACGATAAAATATTGGATCAGTAATTTCCGGCGGTGATTAAGCCATTGGTCGATTAAATTATTAGCTCCGCCCCAACGCTTTTCTGCTTTTTCTAGTTTTGTTAGCATGTGTTTTCTCTAATTGGCAGCATTTATGTAACAACTAATGTATTTGACAAAGTATATTACGATCAACTGTTTTATTTTTATTTAATGATGGACCAACCAGCTTTAGGTGAAAATGGTAAAACACGCAAGAATAAATCATAAAAAACCCCGTGATGAACTTGTCATCACGGGGTAACTAAGTTTTCAAAGGCTCGATGTGTCGGGCTTCTTGATTGTTCTTGCTAGCGCACACTTTTTATACCAAACCACTTAACTTGACGCAACGTTTAATACGAGAATTTGCGATTTACCCAACAGTGGTGTTTGTTTTGTGAGCAACGGGGTGAAGATGTTAAAAAAATTGCTATTAGATTTAGGAATAGCTCACATAAATTCTGCATGAGTGGTTACATTAATCGCGTAAGTGCTAAACTAGCGCCAGCAGAAATCATAACAGTCTAGGAAGAAAGCCCACATGGCAGAATTAAAAAATGATCGTTATTTACGTGCGTTGTTGAAGCAGCCAGTTGATGTCACTCCAGTATGGATGATGCGTCAAGCAGGCCGTTATTTACCAGAATACAAAGCAACTCGTGCTCAGGCTGGTGACTTTATGTCGTTATGTCGTAATGCCGAATTAGCTTGCGAAGTGACATTACAACCATTACGTCGTTATGATTTAGATGCTGCGATTTTATTCTCAGATATTCTGACCGTGCCAGATGCAATGGGCCTTGGTTTGTATTTCGAAGCTGGTGAAGGTCCTCGTTTCGAGCGTCCAACTGACACCATCGACGCAATTAAAAAGTTATCTATTCCTGATCCAGAAGACGAATTAGGCTATGTAATGCGTGCTGTGAGCACCATTCGCCGCGAACTAAATGGCGAAGTGCCATTAATCGGTTTTTCTGGTTCACCTTGGACATTAGCCACTTATATGGTTGAAGGCGGTTCAAGTAAAACTTTCGAAAAAATTAAGCGTATGGCGTATGCAGAACCAGCTGCATTGCACATGCTATTAGACAAGTTAGCTGACTCAGTAGTGTTATATCTTAATGCTCAAGTGGCTAACGGAGCGCAATCGTTAATGATATTTGATTCATGGGGCGGTGCGTTATCGCATCACGCTTATCGTGAATTTTCATTACGTTACATGCAAAAAATTGTTGATGGTTTAACTCGATTTGCCGATGGCCGTAAAGTGCCGGTTACCTTGTTCACTAAAGGTGGCGGATTATGGTTAGAGTCTATGGCAGAAACGGGTTGTGATGCATTAGGTTTAGATTGGACTGTTGATATTGGTGATGCTCGTCGTCGCGTAGGTCATAAAGTGGCGCTGCAAGGCAACATGGACCCATCAATGTTGTATGCATCGCCTGAGCGTATCCATCAAGAAGTGGATCAAATTCTAGCAAGTTATGGTGAAGGTACTGGCCATGTATTTAACTTAGGCCATGGTATTCATCAACATGTTGATCCTGAGCATGCCGGTGCATTTATCAATTCTGTGCATGAGTTGTCAGGTAAATACCACAAGTAATTAGTAGTATTTGCTAAAAGAAAGCGAGCCTTCGGGTTCGCTTTTTTGTTTCTGTTTTTTCTGTTTTTTCTGTTTTTTCTGTTGTTTCTGTTTTCGTCATTTGACCAATACTCGTAAACAGGAATCTTTTTTATGATCTTCCACCATAGCAGATTAAGATCGTAAGGCTCCTCCCACATTAGCTAAAAGGGGATAAACAGTCATCCACGCCTTACTGTTTATAACCTCATTAGACTCAGCCGTTCCGGCAACATTTTTCTAAGTCATCGTTATATTCACAGACACATTCACAGTTACAGTCATAATCAAAATGAAATATTCTCCATGGCGATTGAGTTTGTTTTTTTAACTAGCCATTTCATCTTTTACTTAATTGATAAAGCCTTTCTACTGTGTGGAACCGGCCTAATGCTTACGACTAAATATCGAACAAAGATTAATTATTTAAAGCAATTTTTTTGCTGTTTTTTTAGTCATAAAGGCATATTGTTAACTTAATAGAAAGACACTATGTCAACTAGCCAAAGAATGGATGGCATAGGTGGAATATTTGCTAAATATAGTCCTGATGGCTGTCTAGCAACTAGTTTAAATCGGCTGCGAGAACCAGCTAATTTCCCTGCACGATAAATCACTAATGTGATTGAAATAAGTATTCAGAATGGGGTAAAAACATGAATAACCAAAACTGGCAAAATCAAAAAAATTCTAAAGTGTACATTATTGGTAGCGGCATTTCGGGGCTCGCGAGTGCGGTGTATTTAGAAAAAGATGCAGGCATTGCTGGCGAGAATATTCATATTTTAGAAAAAGACTCCATTGCTGGTGGCGCTACAGATGGTGCTGGCGATCCTGAACACGGATATGTCGTTCGTGGTGGTAGAATGCACGAAATGCATTATGAGTGCTATTGGGAACTGCTTTCGCATATCCCTTCACTGGAAGACCCAAATGTTTCAGTAAGAGATGAATCGTATGAGTTTAATCAACGGTTTGTGTCAAATGGACAAGCCCGTTTATTAAAACAAGGCAAAAAATTGGATGTGTCATCATATGGATTATCCTTTGAACAACAAATGGATTTTATCAAGTTGACCTATGTTTCAGAAAACTCCTTAGGAGATAAACGAATAGAAGATTGGTTTGATCAAAGCTTCTTCGATACTACATTTTGGTTTATCTGGTCTTCCATGTTTGCATTCCAAAAATGGAGCAGTCTTGCTGAAATGAGGCGTTATATGAAACGCTTCATGCACCTTGTGGATGGCTTGCCACGTTTGGGTGGGGTCATGCGGACTAAATATAACCAATATGATTCAGTGGTAAGGCCCATGAAAATGTACCTCGAAGCAAAAGGAGTAAAATTTGAAATGGGCAAAGAGGTCGTAGATATTGATTTCGACTTATCTGCAGATAAAAAAACGGCTACGATGCTTCATTTTAAAGACAATACTGAAATTGTTCTTGGAGAAAATGATTTTGTGTTTTTCACCAATGGGTCAATAACAGAAAGTACCGATAATGGCAGCTGGGATGCTCCCGCAAAATTGAAGGGCGTGGAAGAGTCTGGTTCTTGGATGTTGTGGAAAAAAATAGCCAAAAAAGATCCATCTTTTGGTAATCCAAGCCCATTTTGCGACAACATTGATTTGCAAAAATGGTACTCATTTACGGCAACAATGAAAGACAGCACCTTTCTCGATTACATGGAGAACTTCTCGGGTAATGTAGATGGAACTGGCGGACTTGTCACCATGACTGATTCTAACTGGCTGATGTCAATTGTAATAGCACGCCAGCCTCACTTTCCAAACCAACCTGATGATGTGAAGATTTTTTGGGGCTATGGACTCTATCCTGATAGAAAAGGCAATTATATTAATAAAACAATGGCGGAGTGTACTGGCGCAGAAATGTTAGAAGAGCTTTATTATCATTTGAATATTCAAGAGTTGATGAAGCCAGTAACAAACGCCGGAAAGGTAAATTGTATCCCTGTTGCTATGCCGTTTGTTGATAGTTTGTTTATGCCGAGAAATGTGGGTGACAGACCAGATGTGATACCCAAAGAGGCTACAAACTTTGCCTTTTTAGGCCAATTTACAGAAGCCCCTAAAGATTGTGTTTTTACCGTTGAATATTCAGTCAGAACTGCTCAAATGGCAGTTTATGGCTTGTTTGATACCGTTAAGGAGGTGCATCCAATGTACGAATCGACTCATAATCCAAAATATCTACTTGAGGCACTTAAAGCCATTAGTCGATGATCAAATACGATAGCGAGAAAAATGAGCCGCATCGTTGAAATACCATACGATGCAAGATAGCTCAATGCGGCGCTAGTTTTTAGTCATAATCATAAACCACAAAATGGAGGTTTATATGAAATGTAATATCGGTAAAACAGATCGGATAATAAGGGTCATACTCGGAGTATGTGTTATTGCAGTTGGCGTTTACTATCAGTCATGGTGGGGTGCGGTAGGGATTATTCCAATTTTTACGGCAGCAATTGGATGGTGTCCTGCTTATGTACCTTTTGGTATATCAAGTTGTAAAACCGAGAAATAATCCTGTTTAGTTAGATGCTCGAGTGGGACGTTTAGCCACAATATTGTGGCTGCGCCCCCACATTAACATTCGATGTATAGCGTTATATTGTAGATTTTTATCAGTAGGTTATGTTGTACATAATAAGTTTGCAGAGTGATACCTATCAATTATTCACATACTGATGACCATCTTCTAAACCAAGCATTAGACTAAGTGTTCATTTTTAGCCATTCTACAATCTTGTTAACCATTTCAAGTATAGGAGCCCAGATGTGGGATCAAAGGTATAACGAAGACGGGTTTGTGTATGGAACCGAGCCTAATGATTTCTTAAAATCTGAGTATTGCCGAATACCAAAGGGTGGTCGAGTACTTTGTTTGGCGGAAGGTGAAGGTAGAAATGCAGTTTTTTTGGCTAAACAAGGATACATAGTTACCGCTGTCGATCAATCTGCTGTGGGTCTTAAAAAGGCAGAAAGCCTAGCCGCTAAATGTGGCGTAGAAATATCAACAGTTGTAGCGGACTTGAGTCACTATGACGTAGGTTTGAATGTCTGGGATGGCATAGTATCAATATCTGCACATGTTCCTCCTTTATTGCGTAAATCTCTCCATCGACAAGCTGTTAGTGCGCTTAAAAATAACGGCGTATTTATTTTAGAAGCATTTACTGAACGTCATATTCATATGGCAGGAGTCGGCGGGCCACCCACCAGCGTCTAACAAAGAATTATTTATGTCTTTGGAAGAATTGGAAACTGAGCTTAAAGGGTTAGAGTTTGTTATTGGTAATGAAGTAGAAAGACATATTTCTGAAGGAAAATATCATCAAGGAGACAGTGCCGTTGTGCAAATAGTTGGATACAAAACGGCTTAAGATTTTTCGATGTTGCGGAAGTTGTAAACGGCTGAATGGATTGATATGTGGACCATGTTGCTTAAAAGTATTTTTTTACAGTACACTTTTTATGTATATGGCCTGCGGCCACTAACGTCGTGGCGCTTCGCCCACACCAGACCAAGAGGAAATCAACGGCTGTTCCCTCTTCACTCTTTTTAAAAGAATTAGCCCAGCCGTCACATCAAAATTATCTGAGAAGCGATAATTTCGCGACGTGGTTGAATCCAGCTTTTAACTTCGTCTGTGTGTTCTTCGGCCCATCTTATTAGTAAAGAGTGAAAATGCTAACGCTTCAGATTGGGCCTCTAAAGCTAGCTTGCTCTGATAGGCAGGATGCCTGAATGCCTTGTAGTACATGGTCAATGATGTTCCCGACATCATAATGACATTTCCAATATCCATATAGGTTATATGTGCGAGAAAGGCCATAGCCAGCTCACGCATTCTTTTATAAAGAGTCTTCAACGGCCTCAAGTTCAGAGTTGAATTTAGGCATTTAAAAGCTAAGAACAACTCGTTTTTGGACAGAAAATTTTTAGAAAAAAGGCTCTAAAGGTAGGTCTTGGGATTAATAGATGTATGGAATTCAAGTAACGTTTACACTGACCCCACTAAATTCCAGAAAAGTTGCCAGATAACAATCACATCAAACAGCGCGTATTCTCGAACTGTTATTTACATAATAAAGAGTCATATCTCAGGTGTTCGGGCTTGTTCAGCACTTGGGATAAGGACGCGGCTTCGCGCGGCCTATCCTTATTTGTTATGTGACGATTACTACCAAGCTACAATAATAACTCCAATACTTACAGCGACAATAACACTTAAGTGAAACTTTTTTATTTGAGTATGTGGTATTGGATCTATTGAATCCACCTCTAAGTGAGCCTTGTTAGCACAAGATTTAGCAATTGTAGCGAATTGTTCCAGTTGTTTTTGACCAGCAATAAGTGCCTGATGATTCCCAACACAAAAAACTAGATAAGCAGCTATAATTGCTAAAGATTCTACGAAAGAGTCAGGCGGTATTTTGCCACCTATAGCAAAACCGCACATTGCCAATGTAACTATACTAAAGTACCCCCAAAGCTTATCAACTTGAGTATATTGTGTTTGATATATATTTATAGCTTCAAATGCTACTTTCAATTCACACATTAGGTTTCCTAGTCACATAACGAGCCTGTAGAATTACTCGTTTTAAAATTTATTTTAATTAATGAATAAACAATATCTGAGTTTATATTTTGATTCAATTATTTAGTAATGTGTAGATTATTATTTAACATGCAGTTTTGTTGGTTTTTTAGTGCGCTTTAGGGGTAGGGTAATTGAGGCGGGTTTGAAGTGTTTTTTGAGGTAAAAAGGGCTTACCCCTTCTTAGTGCATCGCGTGTTGCAGCTTTTCTATATTATGAACAAGACAGTACAGTTGCCACTGGGCATTAATTTTGGTTTGGCCGCGTAAGGTCAATTTATTCATCCCTTTGTTGACCGTAATATTGCCAAACACAGGTTCGATACAGCCCAGTCGCTTGCTATACTGCCGTCGCCCCATTGGGCTGTCTATTTTCACTTTCATCTTGTCGGTGTAACTCAGTTTTTTCCGTGAGTCATCATTTTTAAATTGCACTTGCCGACCCGTTTTGATTGGCGGTTTTCGCATGCATTGCTGTTGCAACGGACAAGTTTTACAATCTTTTAAATAACCACAGAATCGAGTGTATTCTTGGTTATAGCTTTTGACATTGATGCCGCTTCGCCACATCTCATTGCCTGCAGGACATCGGCAGGTTTGTGTTGATTTATCATAATGAAAGTCATCAGAGGTAAACAATCGTGGCTTGCCATTACGTCGTTTTAATCTGCGCTTTTCTTGCTCGGTTTCGTAAGTTTCACTCTCTTTAAACAACGGGTTGCATTTTCTAAATTGATTATCGGCTATGTAGGTATCAAAGCCACTTTGTGCCATAAATGCCAGATTAGCTTCGCTGTTGAATCCACTGTCTGCGGTGAATTTTATGGTGTGTTCGCTTGAGGATTTATCGGTATTGAGTTTATCGAGTTGTTGTTTTAATTGTGTGACTGCTGGCTGAAGCGTTTGTTGTTCACCAACACTGCCCCACGTTTGTGCTTGTAAGATAATTTGATGTTTATCATCGTTTATCGCAATACCATTGTAGCCTTGAATGGTGCCTTTGGATGTGGTCATCTTTGCGCTGTCAGGGTCGGTGATATTGCTTTTCACAGGCTTGCCTTGGCTGCCTACCTTTTCTTGGTGTGTCGCAAGGAATGCCGTGATTTTATCCGCACTTTTATCTAACTTTTCTTTTTGTGTTAAGTCTTGTGTAACTAACTCTTCACTTAGGCCATCTTGGGCTTGATGACGCTCAATAATGCGTTTGCTTGCCCGTTCTAATTTTGTTTTTTTACGACCAAGTTCATCGAAGGTACCGCTCCATTCTTTGCTCGCATTTGACTTTAACTTACACCCATCGATGGCAAACATGTTGCGGCCAATGAGCCCTTCTTCATCACAAATCATCAGCACTTGGGTAAACAAGGGCTCTATTTGTTCATGCATTTTAGCCACAAAACCCGCTATCGATGTGTAATGTGGCTGAACATCACCCGACACGCTCATGAACAAAATATTGTTTTCACATGCCTTAGCAATGCGTCGACTGCTAATTAACCCATGCGCATACCCGAGTAAGATAATTTTGAGCATCACTGCCGGTGAATACGCTGCCGCACCCATTTTATCATTGTGATACCAAGCATCAACCCCCGATAAATCGAGTTTATTTTCGATAATATAACAAAGGGCATACTCGAATGTGCCAGGCAAAATTTGCTCTGAAAAATTGATGGGAATGAATTTACTTTGGCAGGATAAGTCAGGCTTGTAGTTGGCCATAACAATTTACTGTAGATTAATAATATCTATTAGATCACAGACATCGACACCCTACAAGCTCAAAAAACAACCAATTTGTTTTTTAGTAAATAGACGTTAAAAACGTCTATTTTGGAGAAATTCTACAGCCTCAACGCCTTAATAACTGGCGTGTAGGTTGGTGTTATTTTTGCAGTTTTTTCTTTTGCAAAAATGATGACAACCGTAATACGTCCAGTTGATTAACTTGTGTACGCCCAGCATGAGCATGAACTAATGAGGTGAAAGTCCTCTGTAGGAAGATCACCGTTACTCTTATTAATTAGAGAATAACATATTGTTATTAAACGTTAACTACTAGCGAATGGCAAGGGCTTAATCGCAAGGTTTGGTCTGGAGGAAGCCGCTAGCCTTTTTATTGATAAAGAATGCGAGCTGATGAACAAGAACATCATATGAGGCGTAGGCTAGAGGTGAGTTGGCAGGGGCTGCCCCGCGAAGCAAGGGTACAAGACGACGAAACCACGTGATCTAATGGCCACCGTAAATGATGCAGCAGTGCAAAGAAAGTTCATGTTCTTATCTGGGGAGATCTGCTTAACACGCGATCGGTCATTAACCAGTAAGGCTCTGGTTTATAAGTGCCTTGGCTTTTCAGCATCATCGACTGAAAAGAGCGAACTAGATGGAAACCGATAGCGCATGACGGGGTAACTTGGCATGTGATTAAGCAGAAGTCAGCAGACGGCATAGTAGCCCAACGCCCATCGTAATGGTTGGGATAGCATACCCCGCGTTAGCGTTGTGGGTACATGGTGAAGGCCTGAACATTTAGAAGAAGGAGGAGTCTTGTCAAACTTGTCGGTACCCACTACGTCGCCAGACGATTACTATCGGCAGCGTATTGATATGCAACCGGCCTTCAACCGCGATCTATTTCAACAACTGCTCGAACCTGAAAATCTACACCGAGCTTGGCGTCAAGTTAAAGCCAATAAAGGTGCAGCGGGCATCGATGGCATGACCATCGAAGCCTTCCCGCTCTGGATGCAACAAGGCGGCTGGCAACAGTGTAAATCTCAATTAGAGCGGGGTGAATACCAACCCTCAGCGGTCAGGCGCGTAGAGATCGACAAACCCGATGGCGGTAAACGCAAATTGGGGATCCCTAACGTCATTGACCGTGTGATACAGCAAGCCATTGCTCAAATACTCACACCACTGTTTGACCCATTCTTCTCGACCAACAGCTTTGGCTTTAGGCCGAACAGAAATGCCAAACAAGCGGTACTGCAAGTAAGGGATATCATCAAACAAAAACGCAAATTTGCCGTCGATGTTGATCTGTCTAAGTTCTTTGACCGAGTTAATCATGATCTCTTGATGACTCAACTTAGAAGCAAGGTGCAGGATAAGCGTCTGTTGGCGCTTATTGGTAAATACCTTCGAGCTGGTGTGATGGTCAATGGCCAATTTGAAGCAAGCTTTGAAGGCGTGCTTCAAGGCGGCCCACTCTCGCCATTACTCTCTAACATTATGTTGGATAGTCTGGATAAAGAGCTGGAAAGCCGAGGGCATAAATTCGCCCGCTACGCGGACGACTTCATCATTTGGTAAAGTCTATTCGAGCAGGAGAGCGGGTACTCAAGAGCATTACTCAATATCTGGCCACTAAGCTAAAACTGGCCGTTAATGAACAGAAAAGCCAAGTGGTTAAGGTAGGTCAAAGCAAGTTTCTTGGGTTTACATTTAACCGAGGCAAGATCCAGTGGCATGCTAAAACATTGCACGTTTTCAAACAAAAGATGAGACGATAAACGAACCGAAACTGGGGCGTGAGTATGAGTTATCAGCTGTTTAAAGTGCGGCAATACATGCAAGGCTGGATCAACTACTTTGGCATAGCCAACGCTTATCAAGGGTGTATGGATTTAGACCATTGGATTCGTCGTCGCGTACGTATGTGCTACTGGCGTCAGTGGCGAAAACCACGGACCAAGGTACAGAATTTACTTGAGCGTGGCGTCAGGATCCAAGCCGCTGTTGCTTGTGGTATCACAAGTAAAGGCCCTTGGCGTAGCTCGACTCTTGTTTTAAGTGATGACCAAGGACACAGAAAAGATATTGAGTAATGTCAAGCTCGAATAAATAGTGAAGAAAGCAGGATTATATTCATTGAGAGACGGATGGATCGCAGTTCAATATCCTAACCAGAAAGCTAGTTAGGTGTTCTAAATGAACCGCCCTGTGCGGAGCCGCATGCAGGGTGGTGTGGGGGATGGAGGCTAGATACCTCCGGCTACCCGATTATAGCTACTATTTTGCTGACCATTTCATCAATATTGTATGCGTGCTATCAATTAGCATATATTTATTTGCGTGAGCAGAAGTTGCACTCTGTAGCTTTTGGTTAAATTTATCTTCTGATAACCATGTAGGCCCATGAATATTCTCCCACTTGTCTGCTTCTACCCCATTTATGAAGCTAATCATGCCATCTAAAAAATGATCTGTATGTTCATACTCTTTAGGAACTCCATAGTAGTCGATGGCACATTGCTTAATAGCACTACGGAACTCCGTCAGAGACACTTCAGGCGTTAGTACATCAAGCGTGGCCATTAAAAATGCAACCTGCATATTATGAGCTGTATCATGCCGATTCAAGCCTGCAATCAAGTTCAAACGAAGCTCGTGTTGAGTCAACACTCTCAAAAGTAACTTATATTCTCCTTCCCACACATGCGCTGATAAAAAATCGCTATCCTTTCTTAGAATTTCAACCTGTCTTTGGGGTATATACTCTTCACCATCTTTTAGAACCCCACAAGAGCCAAGCTTATTTTTGACTTCGTCCCAGTCTAATAATTTGATATTCACACGATCGAAGGTTGGAGGTCCTAACCAATGATCCGTATCCCCTGGAATAATTATATGAACCTCTGTATCTCCATCAATATAATGATCATAAGCTGATAACCAATATACCCGCTTTGCGAGGCTTTTTGGTGCTTTTGAAATGTCACCAACACCTATTTCAACCAGAGTATTAACAAGCAACTTCATTGCTTTAATATTTTCTATAACCACCAATAGATCTAAATTTGCATTTGGATCATGTTTAGCTTTGTTATAAATCTTTCTAAAGTCGTGAAAGTTTTCATAATCCAAGGATCGAAATTGAGCAACTGTCGTCAACTCATTGATAAATGAATTTAAATTGTCTCTAGGATTCTTTTGAGGGAAGACTGAGTTTTTAAAAAATAACTCCAGCTTTGTTCCTAAAGAAGATACTAGCTCACAAACATTAGACGCTGAGTAGCCGTCATACATGAGGGATTGAAATTGCTCTAAGAATTTATCTATTTCTGATTGAAAAATCTTTCCATATGTAAGAGACAACCTGACCACTCCTTAAAGGGTATAACAGCTTATTGAACGGCAAAGTAAATTTAAAGTCGGCCATTCAAGTTATTGATTAATAACATACTACATTTGCTATCTTATTGTTGTAAAGCAGTTTTAGTTATTCTACTGACCAATAAAAGCGGGCTTGCGCGTTAAAAGTGGACTCAATATTCAACAGGAAATAAAAACACATTTATTTCAATTTATTACAAAATAAACAAATTATTTATCGTACTACTTTCGCTTATTTATTAGCCGATTCAACTTAAAAAAACGCTAAAAACCATTACAACTATTTTTGTATACAGTACACACAAAATAAAGGTGGGAAATATGGCTTACACAGGATACTTATCCGATATTTATAAGCCAGATACTGATGAAGTGTTAAGCAGTACGACCCCTTCAAAAATCATGCACTTTTTAGCATTTTCACTCTTTACATCAAGATGGGCTGAAGAACACTAAAATAGGGGCAAAGCTAGAGCAATTTCCGTCGCAATTTTTTCGCTGCTGTTGTTTGGTTAAAAAGCGAAAATGTTGCCGGAACGGCAGGGGTGATCCAAGAGGGGATTGCTGTTGATCCCCTTTTGGCCCGTGCAGGGTGGAACCTTGCGATGTTAATCTGGTGTGGGTGAAGCGCCACGACATTAGTGGCCGCAGGTCATATTGTTAACTCACAGAAGTTCAATTTTTTTGTTAGAACTTAGTTCTAATTCTTCTGTTTAGATATCATTGATTTTGTTTACTTTGAAGCTTAATGATAAACAAAACTGAGCCAGTACTAATTTAAGATACAAAGAAATCGCTGATCATTTGCGATTTAAAAATGAGATTAACTCTGCGTTACCAGCTCTATCTTAAATTCACTGCCAACACCTGGTTGGCTGTCTATTTCAATTCTGCATTTCAATAAGCTTAATAATTGCCTGACAATGGCGAGTCCGACGCCGAGTTGTGGCAGGCTTTGATTCGCTTCAAACGACAACCTTGTCATCGACAATTGTTTCAAGGCATCAACTTCATGCTTGTGCATGCCTGCGCCAGTGTCACGTACCGTTAACCATTGCTGGCCGTTGTGTTGTGCGTTGATGATTTGAATCTTGCCACCAGCGGGAGTGTAGCGCAGGGCGTTATCGACCAAGTTGTTGAGTATGCGGCGCATTAGTGCAGGGTCGGTATAGATTTGGCTGGCATGATTGATGTCGAAATCTAATTGAACCCCGAGCTTTTTGGCTCGTGGGGTAAAGGTTTGTTCAATATCGCTAAGCAGTTCGCTGAGGTTGACTTGTTGCAGTTGCGCATCGATTTGGCCATTTTCTAGGGCGGCCAATTCTAATAACTGTGCCAGCAGTTGTTGCAAGGTTTGGCCTGAGTTTGCTGCATATTGGATCAACGCTTCGTCCCGTTCGTGCTCGGGTAATATTAACCAAGTATCGATATAACCTAACAATGCGGTAAGTGGGGTTTTTAAGTCATGTGATAAATGCAGTAAAAAGTCGTGTTTTGCCTGTTGTTGGCGTTTCACTTGCTGTTGCTGCAATTGGATTTCTTGCAATAAATGATTGATATGATGGCTGAGCTGGCTTATTTCTAAGCTGCCACGATAGCGCTGGGGGAGCATCAGTTTGTCTGACATCGGGGTGTTTTTAAGTTCGGTTAAGTCTTGTGCGAGCTTTTGGATTGGGCGGGTAAAATAACGCAATAAAATCACGAATAGCACTAAAGCAAAAATGATCCAAAAACCGATTGTAGCGCCCCAGATTTTAGGTTGGTTTTCGGCATTGATGAGTGCTTGCCAACTGTCGTAATCTTCTCCGCCGATGATGACATATAAATAACCACTATGAAGTCCATCTTCAGTGACAAGTTTACTGGCGGAAAAAATCTTGTGGGTATCTTCGCTGCGCGGATCTGTGCCAAGTACAGGTAGGCTGTTGCCATTTAAAAACTGCTGAATGATTGCCGTATCGACTCGGTGAGTTTTAATTTTTTCTTCTTTGGCGTCATAAGCAATCACGTTGCCATCGGGGTCTAAGGTGTAAATTTCAAAACTTGGGCCTAGCAACATAAAGTCGTGAAAGGCTTCTTTAAGCGCAGCGTCTGACGTTATCCCTTGCGATAATAAAGGGTTGATGTGCGCCATGTGTTCGGCAAGTTGTAGGTGCAGTGATTGCTGAATTTGGTTACGGCTAAATTCATGATTAAGTTGTAGCCATTGCCATAACACGACAAACAATAATAACACGATGATTGTGGATGCTAAAAACAACCGATTAAATAAGCGATTCATTAGTGGGCTTGCACCTCTGGTGGTGAAAATTTGTAGCCTACGCCCCACACTGTTTTGACAAGATCATGTTCAGGTGAGCACAAAGAAAGCTTGTTACGTAAACGGTTTATGTGACTGTTTACAGTGTGCTCATAGCCGTCGTAGTGATAACCCCATACTGCTTCTAACAGTTGCATGCGGCTAAAGACTTGTTGCGGGTGCTTGGCTAAAAATAGCAGTAAATCAAACTCGCGGGCGGTGAGGGTTAATGCTTTATTAAACGCGGTAACTTCACGGGTACTGGAGTTAATGGTTACGCTGTTAAATTCAATTTGTTGGGTTTGTTCATGTTGGGCTTTGCCGCGTCTTAATAGTGCTTTTACCCGTGCGCGCAGCTCTAATACGCTAAAGGGTTTGACGAGATAATCATCTGCCCCAGCTTCAAGGCCCAGTACCACATCTGCTTCTGAATCTTTGGCGGTTAATAGCATCAGCGGGACTTCCTTACCGTCTTGGCGTAGTTGCTCACACAGCATAATGCCATCACCATCGGGGAGCATGCGATCCATTAATATCAGGTCGAGCTTTTTATGCTCGATTATGTGCATGGCTTGCTTCAAGGTGGTGGCGTGGTCGACGCTGTAGTTGAGTGCTTTGAGGTTAAGTATGATTAACTTAGCCAAGTCTTGTTCGTCTTCGACTAGCAAAATATGTTGCGGACAAACATGGCCATTATGTTTCGCGGTTCCATTCATGGTGACTTCCTCAAAGCAAATCCAGTAATTGCATTAATACTTAGACCCGCTTTGAGGAGAATAAATTTCAATGTGGTTGAAATTCATTCAGTCGATACGACCGATTAAGATTATTCAGTACGCATAATAGTGACAGCTAACACTGGGTTGTCAAAACGGTGCGATGCACCCAGTACCGAATCGGCTAAGCCGTCGTACATTGAAATAACACCAGGATGAATATGCACAAAGTCGACATCATCTCGACTGGCATTAAACCCTTCGCCGCCATCAGCGGGTCCTGGCATAGTGCCTTTGGCTTCGCTGTTAGCTTCAGTGCCTGCGTCATAAGCCATAAACTTCATCGCGGTTGTTGCATCCACTTCCATACCGGCAATGGTGTAACTGTTAATACCGGTAAAGGCATCGTTAGTGTTAACCAACATGGTGGCTAAACTAATGCTCGCTACGTCGGCTTCATCTAAGGTTAAGGTGAGCGTTTCTGACATCCCAGGCATTAATAAGCCTGTGCCATTAACACTGCTATTGATCACGCTTAGTGCTGCTATGTCGGCAGTATCACCACCTTCAGCCATTTTCTCGAGTGCTTCGCTGGCCATTTCACCGGCGTTCCATAACATGGCATCACTAGCATGAGAGGCTAAGATAACCGGCGACATTGGTTGGTTAGCCGTCAGGTTAGTCACTGTCACCGTGAAGGTTTGCATCACTGGCGCAGGCGGGGTGACAACAACAGTAGTATCATCATCGTTGTCATCGCCACAGGCGGTAAGCAGGGTTGCAGCAGCCAGCATGGCAATTAAGCTGGGCTTAAGTGTAAAGTCAGTGCGTTTCATGGGCTACCTCCTTATTTTACTGTCACCACAACTTTGGCTACAGGGTTCAACCAGCGATGAACGCGACCGTCTAAATCACTCATTCCACCAGCAGGGTCCATGTCACCTAAAACGCCAGGGTGAGTATGTACATTGCTATTGTCAGAGTTATCCATCACGCCAGTGCCATTAGCTCCACCGTCACCACCTGGTGCTGCAGGAATACCCGGTACGCCTGACATGCCGCCGCCATTAATGATTTCATCATTGGCTTCTGTGCCAGCATCATAAGCATTGACGTACATAGTGTACGTGCCCGCTTCGGTAGGGATTTCCCAACCATCTAGCCCCATAAAGGCATCATTTGTTGGTAACACCATGGCTACAATAGATAAATGGGTGTTGTCGCCAGTATCAAGCATTACGTCGCTAACATTTGCACCTGCGGCAAGTAACCCCGTTGCAGGATTTGCTGATGTGACGCCTGCATTGCCGGTTACCGCAGCATCTAAGTCGGCAATGTCGCCGCCTTCAGCCATTTTTTGTAAGGCTGCGGATGCTTCAGTTCCGACTTGAAATAGGTGGCTGTCAGCGTCGTGGGCTGCGATCAAAATAGGGGTAAAGTGATTTCCGTGAGTTAAATTGGTCACGCTAACTTCAATATCCGCTGCCA
This sequence comes from Shewanella sp. A22, assembly GCF_053850585.1. NCBI lineage: Bacteria > Pseudomonadati > Pseudomonadota > Gammaproteobacteria > Alteromonadales > Shewanellaceae > Shewanella > Shewanella sp. A22. The sequence goes on along the minus strand of NZ_JBSQBN010000005.1, from coordinate 36,287 downwards.
AAGTTGGCAGGCTAAATAATCCAGCAGCCATAAGACTTGCAGTCACTAGTGTACGTTTCATAACCGAGCTCCTTTTGTTTAATTGCAGCCAGTATGCACAAGCGATCTCACCTACTTATCGCCAAATTATCACAAAAGGTTAACATCGTTAACTTGACGATAATAACGTGTGATAAAGTGAGTTCAAACCAACAAAAATAATAATGATTATGATTAGACAACTGACTCCCGCTGACTTTGATGCGGTAATCGCACTCGGTGAAATTGTCCATGGCAGTGGTTATATGGATACTGCTGAACTCACCGCGATTTATCACAAAGGCATTAAAAATGACATTAATGCCAATTTTGTCGCGCTTGAAAATGAACAACTTATTGGTTTCCGGTTAACGTATGCCGCAGGTCAATGGCCACAAGATCAATGGTGTACTGTTGATAAGTGGAACGTGAAATTTGAAGATGTGTGTTATTTCAAATCCAACACCATTGCAGAATCTGCCCGTGGTCAAGGGCTTGGTGGGGAGCTATTAGCCGCCTCTAAAGCTGCGGTTATTGCTCAAGGGGCTAAAGCGGGGGTCAGCCATTTATGGCAGCAAAGTCCTAATAATGCTGCGGTGCGTTATTTTACTAAGGCGGGAGGGAAATTGATTGCTCAACACCCACAACGCTGGCATCAACGTTATATGGGTGATGATTACATTTGCGTAATATGCGATGAAGACTGCCATTGCGTTGCCAGTGAAATGCTACTGCTATTTTAATGTCTGCTCTGTAAATCAATAATAAAAAAGAAGACCAATATGTACGATCCGCTGATTAGCTCTCATCCTAATAATCAAACGTTTGCCCCTAGCTATTGGGCAAGCACTCAAGTCTTACCCGCACCAACTGCTGCATTGTCTGGCCGCCAACAAATCGATGTGGCTATTGTGGGTGGTGGCTACACAGGCTTATTAACAGCTTATTATTTGGCAACCGAATTCAATATAGATTGCCATGTGTTAGAGGCCAACCAAGTCGGTTTTGGTGCCAGTGCCCGTAATGCCGGTTTTGTGTTAAAAGGTTCAGGTCGATTAGGTTATGCCGCCATGACTGAGCGTTGGGACTTAGCAACGACCAAGGGTATATACGATGAATTCACTCAAGCGGTAGCTAGAGTTGATGGGCTGATAAAACAACACAATATTGATTGTGAACCGCAAGAAGCGGGTTACTTGAAGGTGGCGCATAATCCTAAAGCATTAGTTACGCTGCAAAATGCTGCTAACTACATTCAACAAAATTTAGCCGATAGCCAAGACTCAGGTGCCGAGTTTATCTCAAGCCAAGATTTTCGGGCTCAGTATTTAGATCATCATCAGGCCTATGGCGCGCTGCGTTTAAAAGACGGTTTTGGTCTCAATCCGCTTAAATTACTACTGGGTTATAAGTCGATGGTACAAAACCAAGGCGTGACTATTTCTGAGCAATCTTGCGTATTAGATTGGATTGAAGAGGGCGGTAAACACCGTTTAATTACCGATAAAGGTGAGCTGATTGCCAATAAAGTGGTCATGGCGGGTAATGCTTATACGCCTAAACGGTTTAACCAGCGTATAGACGATAAGTTTTTGCCGATATTAAGCAATGTGATTGTCACCGAGCCACTTACCGCTCAAGAGCTTGCAGAGGCAGGTTTACATACTCACCAAGTGACCATGGACACCCGTATTTTAAAATACTATTACCGTTTATTACCCGATAATCGATTGTTGTTTGGCGGTCGTGGTGCGGTGTGGGGCAAAGATGCTGCGAATCCCGTTTATGGTGAGCGCTTAAAAATAGCATTAAACAAGTGCTTTCCAAGCCTAACCAATAAAGCGATTGCTTATAATTGGACGGGTTGGATTGCTGCGGCAATGGATGATATGCCCCATGTGTATAGCAAAGGTGGCGTAGGGTACAGCTTAGGATATTGTGGTGCGGGAGTATCTTTTAGTAGCCAAGCTGCGTATCGCTTAGCGCAAAGTATTGCTGGAGAAACATTACCGAATTTACCTTTGTATCAACAACCTTTGCCTGAATTCCCCTTTACCCAAGCAAGACGGCTTGGGCAATGGGGTTATTATCATTATGGTTGGTTGAAAGATCGCTTTGGTTAACGGCTCATTTCTAGGTTAACCGACGACTTCTTAGTTAACCAACGACTTCGCCAGTGCTTATTTTAGTTTCGTCTAACGGTTCAATTTTAAAATTGAAATAAGCATAAGATGCACTAATAAACGGACACACTAAGTTAAAGAAGGCGTAGGGCAGGTAAGCGACAGTCGCTACCCCAAGTGTACTGGCCATAAAGGCACCACAGGTATTCCATGGCACTAGCGGACTGGTTACGGTTGCCGAGTCTTCTAGCGAGCGGCTTAAATTAACCGCGGCCAATTTACGGCGAGTGTATTCTACTTTTAACATTCGTCCTGGCAGTACAATGGCAATGTATTGGTCCGCAGTAATGATGTTAGCGCCAATACACACTCCAAGGGTGGTAATAATTAAGCTAGCGGAGCCTGTTACGACGGTGAGAATACTTTCTAAAATACGATTCAATAATCCAGTGACTTCCATTACGCCACCAAAGGCCATCGCACACAGAATTAACCACACTGTAGTGACCATGCTACTCATGCCGCCACGGCTTAATAAACTGTCTAACACCTCGTCACCAGTATTGGCGACATAGCCGTCAAACATGGCTATCCATAAACCTTTCACTAACGCCACAATCGGCACTAGGGTGTCGTCGTGTACAAAGGCAATCACGTTATCAAACTGAAATAACGCTGCGCATACTGCACCAGCTAAGGTACCTAATATGACCGTTGGAAACGCTGGCATTTTGCGGTTAGCTAAATACAACACCACTAATAACGGGATTAACAAATGTAGCCCTGGGCTGTAGGTCTTATCCAATAATGCCAAGGTATCGGCGAGTTGGTTTTCAATCGGTGCAGGCTCTGCTGTGAGGCCTAAAAAGGTAAAACCAATAAGGGCAATGATAATGCTGGGTACTGTGGTCCAAGTCATGTGCCGGATATGGCGAAATATATCAGTACCCGCAACCGCAGGTGCAAGGTTTGTGGTGTCTGACATTGGTGACATTTTGTCGCCAAAATACGCGCCACTGATAATAGCACCGGCGGTAATGTTAACGTCTAGCCCCATTGCTGATGCAATACCTACTAAAGCAATACCAAGGGTGCCAGCAACGGTCCAAGAGCTACCAATACTAATGGCAACCACCGCGCACAATAAACAGCAGGCAGTATAAAAGTAGTCTGGGTTAAGTATTTGCATACCATAATAAATCATGGTCGGTACGGTACCGGCTAAAATCCACGTGCCAATGAGCGACCCTACACTGAATAGAATCAATAAAGCACCCGTCGCAACCCCAATACTTCTTATTATGCCGCGCTCCATTTGGTGCCAGCTATAACCATTTTTATAGCCGATGATCATGGCAATACATGCTGCTAACACTAATGCGATTTGGTTAGCGCCTGATGAGCTATCCGATGAAAACAAATAAACCGCAGCCGCGAGCATGATGACCAACGCAAAAACGGGTATGAGTGCATCAAGCAAGCTGGGTTGCTTGTGATCTGATGAGATCGTTTGAGACATGGAAGGTCCTTTATTATCATTATTATTGACCAATATCGATAAAGCGATTTGGTGTTAGTTGTTGTTAATTATTATTGATTTCAAATCAGGTCGTAGAGATTAAATAAATATTTGAAAGTGAGAATGGTTCACCGTCGAATATCTCTGCCTAAGGTTTGTTGTTCATAAGTTGATAACTTATTTTTAACAGATGCATATCCTGACATAAAAAGATGTGATAAGTCGAACATTGTTAGCTTTGAATAATAAATTTTGGGTGGGTTATTGCTGCTGCAAATGAATGAGGTGCTTGATTAACTATTTTAAGTGGTTTTATATGCTATAAGCGAGGCGTGAATAAATAACCGCTGAGGATATCTACTGTTACCAGAGATATCCTCACAGAAAGGTGCGATTTTTTTACGTTTGATAACGTTTATGGATCAGCATTGCCTAACACGCCGTAAATATTACTTATTTAAATGCTTCAAGATGGCTTTTTCTGCATCAGCCTTTGTTGCTTTACCATTCGCGGCTTCCACTTTTTCTGTGGCTTTGTGGCCTGTCATATCTTCTGCAATATGCAACCAATCTGGATGCCAATAAAATGAAGTACCTGAGAAGGTATTCCAATTATGCACTCCTGATTTTTCACCTTGATAAATCAGGTCGCTGCTAGAGAGTTTCATTTAATCCTCCAAAATCATTATGAGTAGGTTATGTAAAATACAAGGAGTTGCGTAATAGAAAAAACAAATACACTCCTTTCTGACTATTAGGTTGCTCTTTGAATAGGTATTGTTTTGTGATCTAGATCACTAAAATTGCGACTTATGACAAATCTAAACAGTAATTAATCTTTAAAATGCAAAAAAACCTGTGATGTTGCCATCACAGGTTTTTAGCGAACCAAACTAAATTATAATGATTAGTTTTTAACTTGCTCGCGCGCAATGGCGCGATAGGCAATATCAGTACGGAAATACACATCATCCCAATGAATGGCATCGACTAATGCGTAAGCCGACTTTTGCGCTTCTGTGACCGTGTTACCTAATGCTGTGGCACATAATACGCGGCCGCCGTTAGTGACAACATGGCCGTCTTTAATGCTAGTACCAGCATGGAACACTTTACCGTTAGTATCGCCAAGGGTTAAGCCGTCAATGACATCACCTTTGTGATAAGCATCTGGATAACCGCCAGCGGCTAACACAACCCCTACCGCTGCACGCGAGTCAAACTCCGCTGTTACTTTGTCTAATTCGCCACGAGTTGCGGCTAAACAAAGTTCTACAATATCTGACTGCAAACGCATCATAATAGGTTGGGTTTCTGGGTCGCCAAAGCGGCAGTTGTATTCAAGCACTTTCGCGCTACCGTCTGGTGAAATCATTAAACCTGCGTATAAGAAGCCGGTATAAACGTTACCTTCAGCGGCCATGCCATCTACCGTTGGACGGATAACATTAGCGATAGTCCAATCGTGTACCGCTTGAGTCACAACGGGTGCTGGAGAATAGGCTCCCATGCCGCCAGTATTAGGGCCATAGTCGCCATTATCGCGGGCTTTATGGTCTTGGCTGGTGGCCATAGCAAGAATATTCTTGCCGTCTACCATGACAATAAAGCTGGCTTCTTCACCCTTCAAGAATTCTTCAATTACCACACGTGAACCGGCATCACCAAACTTATTACCTGCTAGCATATCGTCAATGGCTGCATCGGCTTGGGCTTGGTCCGCAGCGATGATGACACCTTTACCCGCTGCTAAACCATCGGCTTTAATGACAACCGGAAAGCCTGTTTTGTTTGTGAGTTCGGTAACGTACGCTTTAGCTGGAACGATGTCGGTGAAGTTTGAATATTCTGCCGTTGGAATGTGATGGCGAGCCAAAAAGTCTTTAGTAAAAGCTTTTGAAGACTCAAGCTGTGCCGCGCCTTTGGTTGGGCCAAAAATGGCTAAACCAGCTGCATTAAAAGCATCAACTACGCCTAGCGATAATGGTACTTCTGGGCCGACAATCGTAATCGCGATGGCATTATCTTTGGCAAAGGTGACAAGTGCGTCAATTTGCTCGACATCAATGGCTACGTTTTCTAACTTAGGTTCTAAAGACGTACCAGCATTACCGGGTGCAACAAACACTTTTTCAACTTGAGCAGACTGAGCCGCTTTCCAAGCTAGAGCATGTTCACGACCGCCACCACCAATTATAAGTACTTGCATCTTTAATCCTTTTATAGCTGCGCTATGTTCTCTATTTCTGCTTCAAGCATGCTCACTTATACTTATAAGCTCCGCGTGCTTTCATTGAACTAGAAAAAATAGCTATGCTCTAATTCGTTTAAACAACATTTTAATAGCTGCGCTATGTTCTCTATTTCTGCTTCAAGCATGCTCACTTATGCTTATAAGCTGCGCGTGCTTTTTATTGAACTAGAAAAAATAGCTATGCTCTAATTCGTTTGAACAAAATTTAAAAAGTATCGCTTGTTATCTATGTTTGCAAAAGCATGATTGATAAGCGATACCCATATTTGATATTAGCGTTTATTAGTGGCGGAAGTGACGCATGCCAGTAAACACCATGGCCATACCGTGCTCGTCTGCTGCGGCGATGATTTCTTCATCGCGAATAGAACCACCTGGTTGGATGATACAACTAATACCCGCAGCTGCAGCGGCGTCGATACCATCACGGAATGGGAAAAACGCATCTGATGCCATTACTGAGTTTTCAACCACTAAACCCTCATCGCTTGCTTTAATGCCGGCGATTTTAGCTGAGTAAACGCGGCTCATTTGGCCTGCACCGACACCAATTGTCATGCCATCTTTGGCGTACACAATGGCGTTAGATTTAACAAACTTAGCCACTTTCCAGCAGAACATTAAGTCTTTTAGTTCTTCAGCGGTTGGTTGACGCTTCGATACCACTTTAACGTCGGTTAAACTCACCATACCTTGATCGCGGTCTTGCACTAACAGGCCGCCATTAACACGCTTGTAATCTAGGGTGGTGGTTTGAGTGTTCCACACGCCACACTCAAGTAAACGCACGTTGGCTTTGGTTGAAACAATATCGCGTGCTGCTTGGCTGACCGTTGGCGCGATAATCACTTCAACAAACTGACGGTCAACAATGGCTTGTGCCGTTTGTGCATCTAACTCTTGGTTAAAGGCGATGATGCCACCAAATGCTGATGTTGGGTCGGTTTTAAATGCGCGGTCATATGCTTCTAATAAGTTAGCGCCTAATGCCACACCACAAGGGTTAGCATGCTTAACGATAACGCAGGCTGGGCCTTCGAATTCTTTAACGCATTCAAGTGCCGAATCAGTATCGGCGATATTGTTGTAAGACAGTGCCTTACCTTGTAGCTGAATTGCACTGGCAACTGAGGCTTCATCAATTTGCGTATCAACATAAAAGGCGGCTTTTTGATGGCTGTTTTCACCGTAGCGTAAATCTTGCTTTTTGATGAACTGTGAATTGAACGTACGTGGGAATGTAGAATCGTCGTGGCACTCATCTTTGCTGTGTGCTGGCACCATAGTACCAAAGTAATTGGCGATCATTCCGTCGTAAGCAGCGGTATGTTCAAAGGCTGCAATGGCTAAGTCAAAACGTGTTGCGAGTGTAGTGCTGCCGTTGTTGGCTTGCATCTCTGTAATGACGCGACTGTAGTCTTTAGCATTAACCACAATTGTGGTGTCTTTGTGGTTTTTGGCCGTCGAGCGCACCATGGTTGGGCCGCCAATGTCGATGTTCTCAACAGCGTCGGCTAAGGTGCAACCTGGTTTTGCCACAGTTTCAGCAAATGGATATAAGTTAACCGCAACTAAATCGATAGGGTTAATGGCGTTTTGTTCCATTACCATTTCGTCAATGCCACGACGAGCTAAAATGCCACCATGAATTTTCGGGTGTAGAGTTTTAACACGGCCATCCATTATTTCTGGGTGGCCTGTATAGTCAGACACTTCCATTACCGGGATATTATTGTCGGCAAGTAACTTTGCAGTACCGCCTGTAGATAAGAGTTCAACACCTTGTGCATGCAGCGCTTGTGCAAATTCAAGGATTCCAGTTTTATCTGATACGCTTAATAGCGCGCGACGAATTGGTCTGACATTATTCATGTAGGTACAGGGTCCACTAGTTTGATTTTAAGGATCTTTAGTAAAACAGAGTCAATGTAAGTCTGTTTTACCAAAGTCCCTCATGGTGTTTTTAGATTACTTAACACCCTCAAGGCTAACTACGTTGTGATTAGGCGGACGTATTTTATCGCAAACCGCTTCTATTGGGTGTTTTTTCTGCGTGATTTCACAATATTGAAATAAGAACAAAGATACCCAGAGATAATGATGAAATAACCCTTGACCTTGGATTAAACTCCAAGGTTTATACTTGAGTCACATTTAGATGGTAATGTTCATAAATTATTTTCGTTGAGGTTACAGTATGTATCGAATAGGTGAGCTTTCTGCCTTGTACGACATTAAAGCTGACACATTGCGGTTTTATGAAAAACACGGTCTGTTGTCACCATCAAGCAGAACAGACTCTGGCTATCGATTATATAACCATAGCGATTCCGAACGTCTTAAGTTTATTTTACGTGCCAAAGCCGTTGGGTTTTCACTTAACGATATTGCCGATTTATTGTCGATTGAAGTCGATAAGTCCAATCGGGCTTGCGCAGATGTAAAAAGCTTAGTTGATTCCAAGCTTGAGCAAGTCGAAGCCAAATTAGCTGAGTTGCAACATTTTGCGACCTCGCTGAAAAGTTTATCTAACACCTGTTGTGGTGGCCCCGATAGCGCCGAGCATTGCTCAATACTTGAGGCATTAGAGTCGTCTGATAAGCATATTGTTGCCAAAAAAGAGCATCATCATTTTACTCAATCAGGTCATAAGGACTAATTATGTTATTGACCAATTTTATGCACTTGTTTTTAGAGTCTGCGCCGTGGTTATTACTGGGCTTGGTGTTAGCTGGGTTGCTTAAAGTGTTTGTGCCGATGGCATGGATGCAAAAGCAACTTGGCGGACATGGAATGAAAACCGTAGTGAAAGCAGCATTATTAGGCGCGCCTTTACCTTTATGCTCGTGTGGCGTTATTCCTGCTGCTGTCGGTTTACGCCGCGCAGGTGCATCGAAAGCGGCAACAACTTCATTTTTAGTGTCGACTCCAGAAACCGGTGTCGATTCGATTACCGTATCTTATGTGCTGCTGGGACCTTTTATGGCCATCGTACGACCTATAGCAGCAATTACCAGTGCGATAGTGGCGGGTTTGTTAGTGGGACGTGATGACGATGATGGTATTCCTGCTTCAGCGTCTGCTAAAGCGCAAACACTCAATGATTCAACAACCAGTACCAAGCCTGTTTCATCATGCTGTGGGTCCAAATCAACTACTAGCTCTGATACCAGCTCTCAAGCGACATCAACATGTAAAACAGCCACTAGCAACATGCAAAATGCTAGCGTAAAAATGACTGCGATTAAACCAGAAGCCGTTAAGAATCAATCGGTGTTGAGCCCAATGGCGCAAGCGAGTTTGCTAGCTGGCAATGTTTTAGAAGCGAAACAGAGTAGCTGTTGCAGCAGCAAAGCAACTGATAAAACGATTGAATCTACACCCTCAGCGTGTTGCCGTAGTAAAGTAAAAGTCGAAACGGTTACATCAAGCAGTTGCAGTAGTAAAACTGAGCCACAAGCTGAAGTGGCGCCCACAAGCAGTTGTTGTGCCGCTAAAGCGGTAAACCAAGCGCCGAGTGAAAGTAGTGACGAAGCCAGTTGCTGCGCTGCAACTCAAGATTTGGCAACAGAACTGAAGCACAATAGCGTGTTCAGTCGAGTTTTATCTGGCTTACATTATGCTGCCACCGATTTGGTTAGAGACACAACGTTGTGGCTATTGGTGGGGCTATTTTTTGCAGCATTAGTACAGACTTACGTGCCAGCAGACTTTTTAGTGAAGTGGGGCGACGGTATTTTAGCCATGTTAGTGATGGTGCTAGTGTCTATCCCTATGTATATCTGTGCCACAGCCTCTACCCCGATTGCGGCGGGTTTATTGTTAGCAGGGGTGTCTCCGGGGGCGGTATTGGTGTTTATGATGGCAGGCCCTGCAACGAATATCGCAACACTGGGTGTTGTGACTAAAGAGTTAGGCAAGCGTGCGCTTTATGGTTATTTAGGCGGTGTTATCGGTGTGTCGTTAGCCTTTGGTGTATTGGTTAATTATTTAGTCGACATATTTGGCTTTAAAGTGATGCCGCAAATTGGTGAAGAGCATGCTTTATTGCCAGCTGGTGTAGTGGCGGTTTCTGGCATCGTGCTTGCGATGTTAATGGCCAAAGTCTTGTGGGACATGATCCCAAAAGGTAATAAAGAAAAAAGTTGTTGTTCGTAACAAGTTAAGCTAGATGGCTTAAAAACGAGTTAAGCATATAAGAAAGCCAGTGATAAATGTCACTGGCTTTTGTTTATATTTTTGTTTTTGAATCATTAATGGCGTTGGTATTAGTTAAAAATGGCATTGAGTTTTTCAGCTAATCTGATTCCCGCTTGTTGTAAACGTTGCTCAACAATGGGCTTATTTATAAACACATAGTGAAAGCGTAAATCGTCTTCACCTTGATAATTTTTCTCTAAATGATAAGTAGCCTGTCGTAAATTTTTTGACTCATCAGCCCAATCATAATAACTCTTGCCTAACCATTGCTGGTATTGTTCAGCAGTAATACGGTTTAAAAACTCACTGTACTCGGTATAGCTTAACTGCTGTTGTTCAATGAGCTTGCTGTCCCACACAGCATGAAGATTAGTGTCATCACCAAACCATTTGAGTTTTATTGTATTTCCACCTTTATCATGGCTGTGACCAACATGAAGAGGTTGGTGAATATCTCCAACAAAGTGTACGTAAAATGCTAATGCTTGCCACTTATCTTGCTGACTTGCTTTAGGGTTTTTTAATACTTTTTCGAATCGTTGCAAACTTTCGATGATATCGCCATCAGGATTACGTTTGACACTTTGCCATGTTTCGTTATCTTCAATAGAAATGTAATGCCATGATGCAGCCCGGTCCCATGTTTTATCTGAGCGAATTTCATCAGCCCAAGTCGACATTTGCGCTAGGCTTTCGCCATTTGTCAGTTGGGTTATTTTTTGTTGAGCGGCTGGGGTTAAATTGTCTTGAGCAATTTGGCCTACAATCCTATGCCCTAATTGACCAAATGCTTCTACGGGGAAGCTGACAGTTAATGCGATAAACAGACTTCCCACAAGCAATAACATGCTATTCAGTAAAACTGATGACTTCATAAATCTTCCATTATATTGTTGTTTTTACGTAATCCAACTGCGTTTTTAGCTCTCATTGGCTAAGGCCTGTTGATGAGTATTACGCAGACTTGAGTCGCGACTATATAGCAACAATGTGACATTTTTGTGTTATTTCAAGATGGTTTTACTGTTGTATTTATTGTTTAAAAATGACATTAAAGTGCAACATATTATCCCTAAACTTCGCCCCTGAAGTTTTTGCACTATTGATTGACCAAGCTCGGAAAACGGGTAACTAAACATTAGAACATAAAAATATTCAGGGGTATGAAATGTTGTTTAATCATAAGATGAGTCGTCTCGCGCTAGCGACATGTTTTGCAATGGGAATAGCTCAACCAGCAGTTGCTGCTGATACAGCATCAGATATTCGCGGTTACATTGTGGGGCCGGCGGGCAATGCTGTTACCGATGCAAAAATTACTATTATTCACCAACCTACCGGTACTGTTACTGAGGTGCCTGTGACAGCAAATGGTCAGTTTACGGCACGCGGATTACGAGTCGGTGGTCCTTACATTATTAAAGTTGATTCGGATGAGTTTGCTGACACGGTCGAAAATAATGTTTACCTTGGTTTGGGTGAAACCTTTCGCTTTAACCGCACGTTAGAAGCGGTTTCCACGATGGAGCGCATTGGTGTGGTGGGCAGTCATTATTATCGTAGTGCTGGCAGTAACAGTGACTTTGGTGAGCAAGATATCGCAAATGCACCAGGGATTAGCCGGGATTTAAAAGATGTGTTGCGCCAAAATCCAATGGCTGTTGTGGGTACCGATGGTATTTCAATGAGTGTGGCGGGCATGAACCCCCGTTTTAACACGTTTGTGGTAGATGGTATTTCACAAAACGATGATTTTGGCCTTAATTCAAATGGTTATCCTACTCAGCGTTCACCTATTTCTATCGACGCAGTAGAGAGTGTGGCACTTAATGTATCGCCTTATTCTGCTCGTAGTGGCGGTTTTACCGGGGCGCAGGTTAATGCTGTGACTAAATCAGGTACTAATGATTTATCTGGTACGGTTTTTTGGGAGACTACCAACGACAGTATGGCAGGTAAATCGCAACCAAATGATGAAGGAAAAAGAGAGTCTCAAGATTTTGAAGAAACTACTTTTGGTGGCACGGTTGGTTTTCCGTTAATAAAAGACACGCTGTTTTTCTTTGGCTCTTATGAAAGCTATGATTCACCAAAGTCAGCTGAATATGGCCCCGCGGGCAGTAGTCTTGCTGAAAGTTCTGATGTTACGTTAGCAGAATTTACCCAAATTGAGAGTATTGCCTCATCTGTTTATGGTTTAGATAGTATTGGATCTTATGATACTCAGCCTCAAGAGGATGATGAAAAAATATTAGCTAAAATTGATTGGAATATTAATGATCAGCATCGAGCGAGTTTTACTTACCAATATACGCTAGGCAATATAACCAATAATATGTCATCTAACTCTTCGCAGTTAACGTTATCCAGCGCTTGGTATAACAAAGAAGAACAGTTAGAAACGTATGCTGCTAACTTGTACAGTGATTGGAGCGATGATTTCAGTACTGAAATTAAAGTCGCTTATAAAGATACTACCACTAATTCAAACACCATTGATGATTTAGGTATTGGTAGCGTTAGCATTCAAACTTATGATCGTTCGGGTGATAAAGTTGTCTTTGGAACCGACAAGTCACGTCAAGCAAATCAGTTAAATAATCAAAATCTTGAGTTACGTTTTGTAGGGGATTATTACCTAGGTGATCACGATATTGGTTTCGGTATTCAATACAATAGCGTAGAAGTGTTCAACTTATTCGCTCAAAACGTTATCGGTAACTGGTCATTTAATACCATTGAAGACTTTGAGAATGGTACTGTAGATCAGTTCTTCTATTCTAATGCGATATCAGGTGATCCTGATGATGTTGGAGCCAGTTTTAACATGGATACAACGGCATTATTTGTCGAAGATTCATGGGATATCAACGCGGATTTAGCGCTGACATACGGTGTGCGTTATGAAACCATTAGCATGTCAGATACCCCAGCGCTAAACCAAAACTTTGTTGAGCGTTATGGTTTTGCGAATAATGAAACATTCGACGGTATGGACATTTGGTTACCACGTATTGGTTTGACATATGTCTTAAGCGAAGACGTAACATTACGCGGTGGTGTAGGGCGTTATAGTGGCGGCTCACCAACGGTTTGGATGTCAAACAGCTTCTCAAATGATGGTAATGGTTTATTAAGCTACAACGAAGGTTGGAATGATGCTTGGGGAACCCCTGATTTTGCTAATGTACCAAACCAAGCGCAGGATGGCTTGGTGGGGGGTGACGGTAATACTAATACGTTAGATCCCAATTTTGAGCTACCTTCAGATTGGCGTGCAAGCATTGGTTTCGATAGTACTTGGGATTTAGGCGCGTTAGGCGATGATTGGTTTTTTGGGGGTGAGTTCTTATATATCCAAAAAGAAAATGATGTGGCTTGGGTTGATTTAGCCCGTCGCCAAGTGACAACTGATGCAACGGGACGAGTTGTCTATGAAACTTGGGACTCGTTAGCGAATGATGGTGCTGGTGGTAATACTGAACGTTATGATTTGATGTTAACCAATGCTGAAGAAGACGGCAGTAGTAAAACGTTGAGTTTCTCAGTGGCGAAAAAATGGGATATGGGCTTAAGTTTGCGTGCAGGCTACGCATACAATTCGGTAGATGAAGGTAACCAAGGTTCGTCTTCTACCGCAACTTCAAACTACCAATACCCGATTACACAATATGATCGTAACAGTACGACGATGGGGCCGGGTTACTATGAAACACCGCACCGCTTTACATTGAGTTTAGGTTACGATGTTGAACTTGTTTCTGGTTATAACTCAAGCTTTAATTTGTTCTACGAAGCGCGTGAAGGCAACCCAATAACTTGGGTGCTTGGCTCATATAAAGATGGAAACTTGGGTGATCAAAGCGCGTTTTCAAGTTCTTCAGCTTATTTACCTTATATTCCAACAGGTGCAGATGATGCCAATGTTGAGTATGCAAATGGGTTAACTTATGAAGAGTTTAAAGCCGCCATTGATGAACTGGGATTAAGTCAATATGCTGGTGGTATAGCGCCTAAAGGTACAGATAACCAACCTTGGGTGCATCAACTTGATTTCCGCTTTACGCAGGAGTTACCTGGTTTTAGTGATGAGCATAAAGGGATTTTATACTTCGATATCAAAAATGTGCTCAATTTAGTTAATGATGATTGGGGCGTGGTTGAATATCAAAGCTACAATAGTGCGACATTGGTTGACCATGATTATAATGCAGCAACGGGTGTTTATACCTATTCTGTGCCATATGGTCAGGATGGTATTGAGACAGATACTCACGATTCATACGATGTCAACAAATCGGCGTGGCAGCTTAAAGTGGGCGTGAAGTATAAGTTTTAATATTTGCTAAATAGGCCACTAACAAAAATACCGAGCAATGCTCGGTATTTTTTTATGTTGCTTAGCTATTATTTGATCTTACTTGCAAAGGTTTCAGGTGCATTTTTAGAGTGCTTAACAGCACGCTTCTCTTTTAATGACAATACCGGTTTTTTCTTCGCTTCTTTTGAATTATTACGTTCTTTGCTCATTTGTGTAACTCCTAGTATGCGTAATGCGTAACTAAATAATGTAATGTTTGTAGTCAGTATCGAATGTGACATTAAGTCACCTATTACTCACGTAAACGTTGAACAATTTATTGAACCAAACTTATCATTGATATTGCGAATATGAGTGTGAGATAACTTACCTCGGACATTGATATTAATCACCTGATGCATTTGATACTAGCACCTAGCGAGCTAAAAATATCTATTTATTCCATAGATTGTTTTATGCTTAAACATTCATCTTTAGTCTTCATTTTTTATTTGTCACAAAATCAGGTATTTCAAGCACAGCCTCGCCCCAGTATTTAAATAACGTTGCATATAAAAACTCTACAAATACGCGATACTTTCGCGGCAAATAAACGCGCTGTGGGAAGCTTAGCGTGACTTTAGTGTGCATCATTGGGAAGTCTTCTAAGATTGGTATCAGTTTGTTGTTATCGATGGCTTCTTGTGCAATAAAAACGGGTACAGAGGTGATTCCTAGCCCTTCAATAGCGGCTTCTCGGGCAAAAGTAACATTATTCACTTTGAGTTGTGCTGGGGGATCGATGTCGAGCCATTGGCTGCCATCAAAAATACGCCAGCCACCGTCAATGTGGGCTGATTGTAATTTTATAGCCGTGTGGTTCATTAAATCTTGTGGTGATGCTGGTGTGCCATGTTTCGCTATGTAACTAGGACTCGCCATTAACATTCTTCCGGCCGTTACCAACGAATAGCATTGTAATCTTGGATCATGTTGTTCGGTAATTTGGAAGAGAAAGTCGACCCCTTCTTCGATGACATCGACTTTACGGTTAGTGAGCTCTGCATCGATAGTGATATTAGGATAAGTGGCAAGAAATCGTGCGAAAATTCGCCCTAGAAATAATTGGCCTAATTCGATAGGACATATCACTTTAAGGTTGCCTTTAATGTCTTGCTGGCTGGCGCTAAGCAGGTCTTCGGCATTTTGTAAATCTTGAAGGATTTTACTGATGCGATGGTAGTAGCTCGACCCCGCTTCAGTCAGCTTTAAAGATCGTGTGGTGCGAAACAGTAGTTGCACCCCAGCATCCGCTTCTAGATCGGCTATTTTGCGACTCACAGTGGCTTTGGTTATTCCCAACGCTTTGGCGGCTCCGGTAAAGCTGCCTTGTTCTACAACTTGCGAGAATATTTGAACGCGATTGAGATCCATATTGTTACACCTGTGAAACAGTGGGTTGAATTTTTACTATCTTATAAATTAAGGGAAACAGTAGTAAACTAGAGCAGAATAAATTAGGAGTCAAATATGTCTATCAATAAGCGGTTAGTGTTAGTGCCATGTATTATCGTTGCGTTAGTTGGCGTAGGTGTTTATTGGTGGTCACAAGTTCGATTTATCGAGTCAACGGATAACGCCTATATTGAAACGGATATTTCGAACATCAGTGTTAAAGTGCCAGGTTATATTGTTCAATCTACTGTTGTTGATAACCAACATGTTAATAAAGGGGAGCTGCTTGCACAACTTGAAGATAGCCAATTTGTTGCCAAGCTTGCGCAAAGTAAAGCGGTATTAGCCAGCTCGCAAGCCAACTTACAAACCTTGGCCGCTAAGGTTGATTTGCAACAGGCATTGATTAACCAAGCTAGAGCCTCTGTGGTTGCGTCGCAATCAGAACAGTTAATTGCTAAGCAACAGTTAGCCCGTTCGCAAAAGTTAAAAGCCCGTAATTACAGCTCGCAAAATGATGTTGATCAATTGCAGGCAAATTTTGACTCCGCATCAGCGCATGTGGATGAAGCGCAAGCGGCATTAGTCGCTAAACAGCGTGAATTAGCTGTATTTAATGCACAGTTATTGCAAGCACAAGCCGACGTTGATCAAGCGGTGGCCAGTGTTGAGTTAACCAATATACAATTAGCCGATACACGTATCACGGCTCCATTTGCCGGTGTTATTGGTAAACGTGGCGCGTTAGTGGGTCAATACGTACAGCCAGGCCAAGCGTTGTTTAGTTTGGTGCCAGATTCACAAGTGTGGATCACGGCTAATTTTAAAGAAACTCAAATTGAACATATGCAGCCTGGTCAGAAAGTGATGGTTAAGTTAGATGCTTACCCTGATGATGTTTTTACTGGTTTTATTGACAGCCTAGCGCCAGCATCAGGTTCTAAATTTAGTTTGTTACCTGCTGAGAATGCTACCGGTAATTTTACTAAAATTGTTCAGCGAATTCCGGTGCGTATTCGTCTTGAAAATGATCAGTCATCTGCTGCTGCACGCATTTTACCTGGGTTAAGTGCTGTCGTGAAAGTGAATACCGAGTCGACTTCTGAGCCAACCGCCATTGCCCATTCTCCCTCTTCAAACGGCGCAGTTTCAACTTCTGTGGCTGTAGGACATTAATATGAGCCCGTCGTTAACGGCTGACGTCGATAACACTCGAGTCGATAGTGGTCAGCCGATAGTTCATAAACCTACAGGATATCAACGTGGCAGCTTTCGTTCTTGGGTTGCCGTTGCTGGTGGGTTAATTGGCGCGTTTATGGCCATTTTGGATATTCAAATTACCAATGCGTCGATGAAGGAAATCCAAGGAAGTTTAGGGGCAACATTAGAAGAAAGTAGCTGGATTGCCACCGCTTATTTAGTGGCCGAGATGATTGCTATTCCTCTCTCTGGTTGGTTAAGCACAGGATTATCGACTCGTCGTTATTTACTGTGGACTACCGCCGCTTTTATTGTTGCCTCGATATTGTGCTCCATGTCTTGGAACCTGGAGTCGATGATTGCCTTTCGTGCTTTACAGGGCTTTTTTGGTGGCGCATTAATTCCGTTAGCATTCAGACTTATTCTTGAGTTTCTTCCCGACGATAAACGGGCGATGGGTATGGCGCTGTTTGGCGTAACAGCAACGTTTGCACCATCTATTGGGCCGACACTCGGAGGGTGGTTAACCGAACAATTTAGCTGGCATTATTTATTTTACATTAATGTTCCCCCTGGTTTATTAGTGATGGTGATGCTGGCTTATGGCCTTGAACGAAAACCGATTATTTGGGACAAATTAAAAGATGCCGATTACTCAGGCATTGTTACGATGGCGTTGGGGATGGGGTGCTTGGAAGTCGTATTGGAAGAGGGGAATCGTAAAGACTGGTTTGGGTCTGATTTGATACGAAACCTCGCAATTATCGCCGTGATAAATATTAGTTTGTTTATTTGGATCCAATTACGAAAACCGCAACCTTTGGTGAATATTCGTCTTCTTGCTAAACGAGACTTTGCTTTATCTACAGTTGCATATTTTTTATTGGGCATGGCGTTATTTGGGGCAATTTACATGATCCCGCTCTATTTATCACAAATCCATGATTATACCCCGCTAGAAATAGGTGAAGTGATTATGTGGATGGGGTTTCCACAGTTGCTGGTGTTGCCATTAGTGCCTAAATTAATG
Organism: Shewanella sp. A22; assembly: GCF_053850585.1. NCBI lineage: Bacteria > Pseudomonadati > Pseudomonadota > Gammaproteobacteria > Alteromonadales > Shewanellaceae > Shewanella > Shewanella sp. A22. The sequence goes on along the minus strand of NZ_JBSQBN010000005.1, from coordinate 18,188 downwards.
CAAAAATTTGATCCTCGTTATTTGGCGGCAATTGGATTTGCATTATTTGCGGTGAGTTATTATATGAATAGCCATATGACGGCTGATTACGCAGGTGATCAGATGATAGCTTCGCAAATTGTGAGGGCCTTAGGGCAACCGTTTATTTTAGTACCCATTGGCATTTTGGCGACAATGCATCTTCAAGCCCACGAAAATGCATCAGCATCAACAGTGCTTAACGTGATGCGTAATTTAGGTGGTGCTTTTGGTATTGCACTCGTCGCAACATTAACGGACAACCTTGCAAGGGTGCATTTAGCTCATATAAAAGAGACATTACCTGCAGTGAGTGCTCAAGCTTATAATTATATTGAGCACACCAGTTCGATATTACAAACAGCAGGTTCGGATGCAGTAAGCGCGAATTCACAAGCCTATGCTTTGCTCGCAAAAAATATGCTACAACAAGCTTATATCCAAGCTTATAATGATGTCTTTTTTATTATGGCGTGCTGTCTTTCTATTGCGGTTATTGCGGTATTATTTATCCGAAAACCACCAGAAAAAAGTCCGTCTGATGAGCCAAGTGAAGTGCACTAATTGTGCTAGCATAGTGGTTATTTCGCGTAAATGAATAAGGTTTGTGATGACATTGCAGTGGTTAGATCTCGGGTTTGCTGAGTTAACGCTTGAACAACTTTACGGATTATTACAACTTCGAGTTGATGTTTTTGTAGTGGAACAGAATTGCCCTTATCCTGAGTTAGATGGTAAAGATATTGATCCGAAAACAAGACATTTACTAGGGCTGAATGAACTCGGTAATATTGAAGCTTATAGCCGTATTTTAGCGCCTAAAATTAGTTATCCTCAAGCCAGTATTGGCCGAGTAGCCGTCGCTAAACCTTCACGGGGCTCTGGTATAGCAAATCAATTGATGCAAGCCGCGATTGCTATTGCAAAACAACATTGGCCAAATGACAATATTCAGATAGGTGCACAAGAGTATTTACGTCAGTTTTATCAACATCATGGTTTTGTTGTCAATTCAGAAGTGTACCTTGAAGACGGCATTGAGCATCTTGATATGTTATTAATTTATAAAGAGTAACCTTGGGTTCAGAGATAAGATAATCAACTTGGCGTTGAGCAGTTATTTATCTGGATTTTGGTAGATTATATTAAGGAAAAACGATGTCAGATTATGCAATTAATACCCAGCAAATTGTTTGTGTGGCCCAATTTGTGGCAAAAGCGGGTAAACGTGATGCCTTAGTGGCCGCATTAGCAAGTTTAGTACCTGATACTCGTCGAGAGCTAGGGTGTATTCGTTATGAACTAAATGTCAGTGTTGAAGACGATAATAAAGTTGCTTTTGTTGAGAAGTTTGTTGACCGCGTCGCATTTGACCAACATTGCGCAAAAGATGCGATACAAGATTACTTTCATAATGTAATGCCTGAATTGGTTGAGTCGCATCATGTTGAAGTATTTAATCAAGTTATTGCTTAACCGCTTGATATTCGATGTAAACAAATAAAAAAATGCCAGTCTATAAAGACTGGCATTTTTTTATCTTCAAATAGCACCCAACCGGAATTAAGCCGGAAAAGCACCTAAATGATTAGAAGTCGTAACGAACACCAACAGTGAAGATGTTGTCGTCTTCTAGGTCAACTTTCGCTAAGCCAACTTTATGGTCGCCTTCATACATAGCGTAGTGGCCATATACTAAAGTTGATTTAGATACACGGTAGTCAGCACCCACTGTAAATTGGGTAATATTCACGTCAGTGCCTGCATCGCTTGTGATATTTTTGTAGTACTTACCAAAGCCTGCATCATCTTGACCGTATTCAGCTTTTAAGTTTACGCCGTTTAGGTTGTAAGCAACGTTTACGAAGAAAGAATCACCTTCTTGCGCAGTTGTTTGGCTTTCTGTGTTTTGGAATAAACCACCTACTTTGAAATCACCAAACTTAACTTGTGCAACACCACGATAAGAATCAGTACCGTTAATTGTGTTATAACCAGCAGCTAAGTAATAGTTGTGTGCTTTGAATTTCTTATCACCAATTGTAGCGCTTAATGCATACTGATCTTCATCAGAACCTTCGTAGTTGTCGTCCATTAAATACGTTGCATTTAATGTCACTAAACCACCGATCATTGGAGAGTAGTACCAAATACCATCAGCCACACGGTCTTGATCGTCAATCAAACGGTCGATATCGGCATTTGAGTTACCGAATAAATCAACGCCACCTTCAGTTTGTTTGAATACTGTGTCGTTACGACCTACAAGTACGGTACCTGCATCGGTTTTTAAACCAAGGAAAGTGTTACGGGCTTTAAACGAAACGTCATCACCGCTCTTGTCTTTAGTTTGAGTCGTATTTTCAACTTGAAATTCCATTTGGTATAAAACTTCAATACCGTCACTAATCTTCTCGCTGCCTTTAACACCTAGGTGAGAAAAGTTATTTTCTAAAACAGTACCTTCTTTACCGTTTTGAGTCGTAGTACCTTTATCAGAATTAGTTGCTGACAAATCTAAACGACCATAGAAACTTGGGCCTTCAGCAAGTGTAGCAAAAGAAACTAATGTTAGTACTGACGCTACCGATGCAGAGATTAAGGTCTTTTTCATCTTTCATGCTCCCTAGAACGTTATGTTCTATATTCCATTTTTCATGGTTTTAGTTAGTGAAGTTTGCCGCAGATTCTATTTCTGCAACAATCTGCAGCAGAGTTTTACAGATTTGGTATCTTCAAAGTGTGGCCTAGATCAAATAAACTGGCCCGACATTAAATTTTGTGTAAAAATCTGTGATATCTGCGACCATTTGTACAATTAAGTTACAAAATTGTTCAAATATACCTCTTTAGAGAGGTTCCTATTATGTTTTAAATAGGTTAAGGCACGCCTGCGTATGGTTACAGAAGTGTATTTTAGTTAATGTTAATTTAATCATTGGCAATGTCCGATCTAAATTTTACTTCTTTAGTCTCACTAGCCCGTTTTTTGAGCATCACTAAGGTGTTGCAGTGTGAGTGATGGCTGCAACTGACTATTCTCGATTAAGTTAATGTCAATTGAATCATTTTTTGGCAGGCTTACAAGTCACCAGAATCTGATTAATGCCGAGCTCATGGCGACAAGCATTTTGCTTTGGCGATAAATCATATAAAATTGGCCCGCAAAATAGTTGTTAATCTAGGGCGTAACCAAATGTTGTCAGAATCTTATATTCATCGTTTTTCGGGTGTCGGCCGTTTATATGGTCAAGCTGCATTGACGACTTTTTCTAAAGCTCATGTTGTTGTTGTTGGTATTGGTGGCGTTGGTACTTGGGTTGCTGAAGCGCTAGCGAGAAGCGGGATAGGCCAGATTTCCTTAATCGATTTAGATGATATTTGTGTCACTAATACTAATCGTCAAATACATGCATTAACTTCAACTATTGGCCAGTCTAAAGTTGAAGTTATGGCAAATCGTATTCATGAAATTAACCCTGAATGTGAGGTTAATGAGATTGAAGATTTTATAACAGTGGATAACCTTTCTGAGTATTTTGTGCCTGTCGCGAACGGAGGCAATATTGATTATGTTATTGACTGTATTGATGCAGTAAAGCCCAAAGCGGCATTAATAGCTTGGTGTAAACGTAATAAAATTCCGTTAGTGACAATAGGAGGAGCGGGTGGGCAAACAGACCCTACATTAATTCAAGTCACTGATTTAGCAAAAACGGTGCAAGATCCTTTATTAGCCAAAGTACGCAATATACTTCGCCGTGAATACAATTTCAGTAAAAATGTCCAACGTCGTTTTGCTGTTGATGCAGTGTTCTCTAGCCAGCATTTAGTCTATCCACAAGCTGATGGCAGTGTTTGCAGTACCAAGGCGACAGCTGAAGGTAGCATGCGAATGGACTGCGCTTCAGGATTTGGCGCTATTACGATGGTGACGGGTACATTTGCTTTTGTTGCGGTCAGTCGTGTGCTGACTAAATTGATTGCTAAATCGGCTTAAATACCCCGAGTACTGTGCATGTAGATGACATCTTTTGCAGGAATACGTTTCGTGCAAGCATAGTCAGATAAACCCAATAGGGTGGAATGAACACAAATTATAGTTAAGCGTATCTATTTTTTTATGGCATATATATTGCTTTGTCGTAGTAGGTTCAAAAATCTGACACTGCGGGTAAGCATAATGAAAATGAAATTAGGAACGTTCAAGTTATTGAATAAAAAACATTTGTTCGTGAGTGTAATGTCGTGGGTTGTCGTCACATGTACCAGTTTGTTATTTGCACCAAAAGATTTTTTGGCGGTTTTGTCGTTAGATCAACTCGTAAACCAATATAGTCAGTTTATTGGCTTAGGGTTAATCATTGGAGTGGCCTATTTTTTAAGCCAAATTTTTGCCTTTGTTGTCGATGAATTAATTGTACATTTACGTCAAAAGCGCACAGTAGAAACCATTGAAGTAAAAGTGAAGTTACTTGATCCTGCCGAAAGAGCTCTATTACGTGAGTTTTTTTTACAAGGACAAACTATTTTAACGTTGCCACAAAATGAGTTAGCGGTTAAAAATTTAGTCCAAACCAGTATACTTGAAATGCTCGGTAACGAGCGACACTATGCTATTCAAGGGCCTACTGCAGAATACAAAATTTCAATGCAAGCACGAAACTATTTAAATCGTGATGTACTTCGTTTGCCAGCTGGTGAGCCAAGTGCAGAAGAAATGACTTATTTGATTAAAACGAGACCACATTTCATAAATGGATTAGTTCAATCTCGTAAGCATGCTGCGTAGATTGTGAAGTTTACAGCAGAAGAAAATGGCTCTGAATCGTAGATAAAAAAATGGGGGCATAATGCCCCCTAATCTGGTTATAAAAACACCATAGTGTTTCTTCACCTTTGTATATTTCGCAAGGAAGTATTCATATTGACTATGAATAATAAGCAGTAAAATAACTTAGCCTAGTAAGAGACTCACTTAGTAGGTGCAGATTTCACAATAAACATCCACGTTAAATAGGACATTATTCCGAAGGTGCAAAAAATTACGATCATAGAAAGCAATCCAATAGCGTTACCAAACATTAAATCTAACCAAAATGCCATGATATTTTTCCTCTGGAATGTGAAATCCCGTTAATCATAAAGTCTAAATTGCACAGTAATACTGATCCTGATCAATCTTCAGCCGTCACAATGTTATCTTTGTGTAAAATTGACTATCAGGTCACAAAAAACGCTATCTATATCAATTAGCGACTGTGATTGACTTTTAAGCAGTTAGATCTTTTTTATAGAAAAGAATAGGTAAAGGGCTTGCGATTATTTAATGCAAAGGTATAATCGCCAACAATTAATTGTGACAATATAAATTAAGTAATGGTTTAAATGTTTTGCAAAGTTATTTTAATTTATAAGATTACTTTACAAAGCTGATTATAGCTTACAAGTCTTTGCCTGAGTGATGAAATTGGTATACATGGGGGATTCAAAATCCCCTGCTTCACGGCGTGTCGGTTCGAGTCCGACCTCAGGTACCATTATTAAAAGCCCTGTTCTTAATTGAACGGGGCTTTTTTTATTTAATCCCAGTCAATTTGGGCTGACCAGAATATTACGGTCAGCCATGAATTGGTATTCCATTTGAAGCCGATAGCTTTTTCTTTCTGCTTAGTAGCTTTAGAATACCACTTGCCAGCTACTTTGATGCGGGCATACCAACGTTTGCTATTGTCTTGTAGGTAGACATATAATTCGTCGGAAATATCGTGTCTTTCGACCTGTTTGCTCATAGTCTTTATCTGATGTGGCTTTGCAAAGAATTTGCAAAGTATCTTTTTTTATACAGTAACTGCATGAAAAATAAAAGCCTTTGTAAGCACTATATATTCTTAATCTTCTATCTCTAGCATTGTTAGTTAAAGCCTGTTCTGGCAATACTTAAAGGCTTAACATTAGTGATTAGAGTAAATGACAAGCGTCATTTACTCTGTAGATAAGTATGTATATAAAGGTTGAAGGTCTATTTTAAGTCGAATTTTGAGAAAGTATTTACGTTTATCGTCATTCGTTTAGTGGTTTTTGTGCAGCTGGTTTTTTAATGACATAGAAAGGTGTCATTTTTTAACACCAATCTATGTTAATACCAATATTAAACGGTAGCTTTAAAATTTGAAGCGTGCCAATAGCCCTTTTAATGTTAGCCCTAAATTGGCAAGGTCTTCTGCTGAGTGAGCAGTTTCCTCTGCACCTTGAGCCGTTTGCTCTGCTATATCGCGCACTTTGACCACGCTTTTGTTGATATCTTCAGCGACTGAGCTTTGTTGCTCTGACGCTGCGGCAATTTGATGCGTCATATCTTGAATTCGGCTAACCGCACTTGCAATATCCACCAACATAACCCCCGCTTCTTGTGATAAAGATACGGCGTCATCACTCAATGTACGGCTTTTGGTCATCATTTCTGCGGATTCTAATGTTCCTTTTTGCAGCTTGCTAATGAGGCTTTCAATTTCTTCGGTAGAGGTTTGAGTTCGACTGGCAAGGCTGCGAACTTCATCTGCAACAACGGCAAAGCCTCGACCAGCTTCACCTGCCCTTGCAGCTTCAATCGCTGCATTTAAGGCCAATAGATTTGTTTGCTGCGCTACGGATTTTATGACATCAAGCACGGAGCCAATACTGTCACTATCAGCTTGTAGTCGTGCCATTGCTTCTGCTGTGGCAGAAATTTCTTGTGCTAGTAATTCTATTTGCTGTACTGCTTCTACGACTTTCTTATTGCCTGTTGAAGTGGTGTGGTCTGCTTCTTTTGCCGCGAATGCAGCACTTTCAGCATTTGCTGACACTTCTTGTACGGTGGCAGTCATTTCATGAATAGCTGCGGCAACTTGGTCTGTTTCACTGCGTTGATTTTGCATGCCTGCACTATTTTGTTCTGTAACGGTGGATAACTGTTCTGCTGAACTCGCAAGTTGTATGACACTGTTATCAATTTGAGTAAGAACCTCTTTTAGGGTGTTGTTCATTTCACCCATTGCGCGTAATAAGCCTCCCATTTCATCTTGGCGGTCAGAAGAAATGTTGCTACTGAGATCGCCAGATGCAATCGTTTTTGCTGTTTCAAGAGTTTGTTTTAAAGGAATAATAATCTGGCGACTAATAAACCAAGAAAGAAATGGACCGACTAAAAATGCCATAATCAACACGGCTATTACAATTGTTTTTGCTTGGCTGTTGGATTGATTACGTTTTAACTCTTGGTTTTGGACTAGAGCTTGAATGTTGAGCATCAATACCTTTGCTGCTTGACTCATGTTCTTAGATAGATTGTCAATTTTGTTATTGATATCAACCATAGTATCGATGTCACGGTTGTAAATTGTTAGCACTTCTAGGGCGGCGGTTGTTTCTTCATTAGTCAGTGTTTGTACGTGCCGTTGTAATGTAGCAATTGCATTTTTAGCCGTTGTGAGGCTCTTTTCAGTAGGATTATAGACAAAACCTCGAACATGATACCGTAACATGGTCATTTGTTGGCTAATGCTTAAGGCTTGGTTGAGTAAGCCTGTATCTTGTGCCTCTTGAGCTTTGTTAATGAGTTTCTCAAGTAAATCATTATACGTGTTAACTAATTTTGTCCCCACTTGTGCGCCGGATACTTGCAAGCTTTTTTGTTGCTTTAATACCTCTCCAAACTGTTTTATTGAACCATGATAATCCCTAATTGCCTCTAATGATTCTTGTAAACGTATTTTTTGTTCGGCATCGGCTGTGACGATTAGCTTATTAAGTACGTTTTCAGCATCATCAATTAAGCGGGTTAATGTTTCTAACTGTTCAGGGTCGCCACTTGACTTATATTCCATTCTTGTGGCTTTGGCGATCATTAATGTTTTGTCTAACTCGGCAATGGATTCTAATCTGATACTATTGGTGTTTACTGAGGTAATGCCTTGATATCCAACTACAGCGACAGTGAGTATAAGTGTCAGTAGCACTCCAAAACCCAAGCCAAGCTTACTTGCTACAGCCATATTGCCAAGCAGGCGACTAATGCCATCCATCAACGAATCCTCATTTTATTTTAACCATTAATTTAGTAGCGCAATTATAGTTATCCACCAGTCATTATTTTTGATTTCTAACAATGTTTGTCGACTTAGGTCATATGTATGATGTTATTTTTTTGGCTTGATCAAATTTATGAGGTAGAGGTTTGGTCGTGGACAATGGTGAGGTAATAAGTGTGAATTTTTTGGTGCTTTGCTCCTTTAAAAATCAATCCCCCCAAAGTTGATACATAATCTCATTTATTACTTTAACGGTTTCGTTAGCTCGATTTTCACTTCTCAGCTATTGTTAATTGATTATGCGGTTAGCGGACAATGTGAGAGTGGAAAATTACTCGAGATTAGGTTGTTCGTCATATTCTTTTAATTTCCGATATAAGGTCGCTAAACTCATACCAAGCTTCTTTGCTGTGAGTGCTTTATTGTTATTTAAGGTTTCTAATACTGAAAGAATATAGTTTTTTTCAATAATATTAAGTGATTTAATGCCGTTATTTATGGAGGGTTTGGTGATATGTTGCTGAAACTCTTCCGGCAAGTCATCTGGCATAATTTGCGGCCCAGGGCTTAATACTACGGCTCGTTCAATTGTGTTTGCTAATTGACGTATGTTGCCGGGCCAGTCGTAATTGAGCAGTAAATCGGCTGTTTTATAGTTCAATCCGGTGATTTGTCTCCCCAGTTTTTCATTGAAATCGGATATAAAAAATCGAGCTAGCGGTAAAATATCTTCGCCGCGATTTCTTAATGGCGGAATTTTAAGTTCGATGACGTTGAGTCTGTAATAAAGATCTTGGCGGAAATCTCCAGCCTCGACTGCGGCTTCTAAATCTTTGTTGGTAGCAGAAATAATTCTAATATCGACATTTTTAATGACATTATCGCCCACTTTTCGGATTTGTTTTTCTTGAATCACTCGTAATAATTTTGTTTGCATTTGTGGCGATAGTTCACCTACTTCATCGAGAAATAGAATGCCTCCATTGGCACTTTCTATTAATCCTACTTTGCTATTTTCTGCTCCTGTAAAGGCTCCTTTCACATGACCAAATAGCTCACTATCTAATAATGATTCTGTCAGCGCGCCACAGTTTATTGCCATTAATGGTTTGTCATTTTTGTCAGAGTTTCGATGAATAAAGTCGACTAACTTTTCTTTACCAACACCACTTTCACCGGTTATTAAAATTGATGTCGGCACTTTGGCAACGTTATTGGCCATTTCAATCAGTTTTTGCATTGGATAGCTATTTTTGATGGGGTAGCCACTGTGGATATGACTTTTTTTCGTATCGAAATCCATATCGACATTGAAGTTTCGTGGAAAGTACTCTTCAATATTTAATATGTCTTGCACTTCTGCTTTAATGTTATCGTTGTTGATCCCATTATAATATTTCAGAAGGGGTAAGGTTGCATCATCCCATTGTTCGAGATAATTTCCGATTAGGCGGCAGTGACAGTCGCCTTTTGCTTGGCATTCTGGCTCAATGAAATAAACTGTGCGTTGTTGTACATTTGAAACATAACCGCTTGCGAATCCCACTTGTTCCCAACAAACGACATCTGTAGATTGTCCATTTAAACGAAGCTCTTGATCGGCCTCATATGCTCCAATAAAGTAAGTTTCAACGAGTGGATCGCCTGACAATCCATCGGTACGATGGCTCGTAAGTACTTCACCAAAACCAAACATCGAGCAAATCATTGGGCCTAATTTCCCCTGACGCGCTTCTGACCACACTTCTGGCATTTTTCGTTTTATTTGTTCTGCTAATAACCAACCTCTAATAAACCCGGAACGCGTTATTATTGTTCGAGCAGCTTCCTGCCCTACGGTCTTGAGTAATTCTTTTCTGAGCATGCCGTGGGATATCATGTCAGTAAGGTATGTTCTTTGGCCAAGAAAACTCATTGTGCCGCCATGAGGTTTAAATGCCAAAAGTTCTCGAAGATCTAATTGTGACGTTTTCATCTACAGCCATTTATGTAAAGTGTTGTAGAAAGTCTAACATCACTAATGTTGCATTTCAGTGAGGATCTTCTTACTTATATGATTTATAAAAGTATATTAATTGTTACTAATTGAAAGGGAAGACGCCTTAAATATGCCTAAGGCGTCATTGCTAGTGAATTGTTTTCTAGTTAAAAAATGACGAATACATTTATTTTTTAAGGGACGTTAAATTCAAATTCATGGCAGCTATTGCAAAAGTTTTCTGACGCTTCATGTTCAGCATGACAGTTCTCACACTCAAGCTCTACGCCGTAATGAGGGGAATCATGTTTATCGGGGGCGCCATGATAGTCTTCTTTCTTTTGCGGTAACTCGTGGCATGTCAGGCATTGTTCCATCTCTGCTGCTTCGAATGGCTTACTGGTGTGACAATCAGCACATGCTAATCCCGCATTTTTGTGGTGAGGTTTCATTGTCTTCGCACTGGTGTCATGCGTAAAAAACAGCATAAATACAGCAAACAGCGTTAATATTAGTTTTTTATCCATAATATTCATCCTATTAGGAAGCAGCGGACCATCAAGGTGCCGCTGCAGTGTTGATTACTTAGAAAGTGTATTTCACGTAGGTCTGGATACGTGTCATATCGCCTTCTTTCTCGGCCATGTTTTCGACATCACCCATGGTGACGCCAACTGCCCATTCAATATCCGGAGTAATGTTCCAAAATAGGTTTGTGTGCCACGAGAAGGCCGTTTTATTGGCATATGCAGTAAGAATCCCTTCTTCTAACCCTTTCTCATCTTGCTTTGAGTAACCCGCGCCAATAGCTAATCGCATATTCTGTTGAAGTGCAAAAACAACTCCCCCAGTAATACTACTGTACTCTAAGGTATCCGTTTCCCCATCAGCATTGATACCAGCACCAGCATTAAAACCTAGACCAGCATAACGACCAATACCATCACCATACATTAAGCCGAGAACAGCCTTATGACCGTCTCCAAACTTAAGGCTAGTGTTTAATGCGAGGCCATAACCAAAAGCATCATCACCTTCAAGTTCAAATCGACGGATCACGACTCTTGGTGAAAAAGTAACTCTACTATTGGCATAAAAGTACTTGGCGATAATATCTGGCATGACATCTTCACTTGAACCATTATTCACTAGGGTATAAGGGCCTGCAGCCGTTAAGCCAAGCGTGGGATTTTCAAGACTGATTGAAGTGTATTGACCTTTACCTATGTTGTATTGGTAGCGAACTTGAGGCTGGCGGACAAACGTGGTTCCAGGATCGGTGGCAAAATCCATCGATGGCATGATACCTGCGAAATCCATGAAGTTAGACCAGGTTTGTCCTGCTGTGATCACGTGTTTACCCATGGTCATTTCACCATATGCATGACGGATCCTGAAGCCATTACTATTAGACCAAGTTGGGCCATCACTATCGATGTCGGCAAAAAAGTCTCCTTCAACATAAGTCTTTAATGTGCCGTATTTATTTTCTGATGTAGTTTTAATGAATACACGGCTTTCTCTTGCCGTCATGTGTAAATCTGACTTTTCCGCATTGGCAGAGCCATCAATTGGAGTGGTATAAACACTGTAAAGGTCGCCATTAAATGGGGCTGTTATCGTACCGTCAGTATCGTAATTCAGCATAAATTTAGCGTAACCACCGACAGTCACTTTAGTGTCTGCGATATCAAATTCGGCCGAATTAACCGTGCCTGTTCCAAGCATAAGAGGTATGGCAATGGCGATAGCTGCTACTAATGGTTTACGTGCATATAATTTATTCATAATGATTTCTCTCGTTCATAAGTTCATCAATATTCGTCGACTGGGCATGATGCCCAGTCGTTATAGTTGTTATGCTTTTGCTACATTTTTACCTGCAATACGACCAAACACGATGCAGTCAGGAATAGCTACAGTACCTAGGCGACAAGCACCATGGGTGCCCCCTGTCGATTCACCACATGCAAACAATCCTGGAATGGTTTCTCGTGTTGCAATGTTGATAACTCTTGCTTCTGTATCGATTTCAACACCACCCATCGTGTGATGTGCTTTAGGCCATAAACGAACTGCATAGAAAGGAGCTTCGACAATCGGTTGCTGATTCATTGAGAATGGCTTATTAAACTCAGGGTCATTTTTTGCTAAAACATAGCTGTTATAACGTTCAATTTGTGCCTCTAGCGTTTTAGCCGACATATTATAGTGAGCAGCTAGAGCTTGAATTGTGTCGAAGGTATGTACTACTTTTCGGTCAAGTAACTTAGGCATAACATGCATAGAAGCTTTTACGCCTTTTGCATCACAAATCGCAACAGCGACATTACCCGTTTTGATAATGGCATCGGCACGCACTTTACGGTCAGCAAGTTCGTCAACAAAACGTTCACTGGTTTCAGGATTAACCATCACCCCGTGAGTAAAGGCTGAATAAGCAGCGAAAATAGGAGCAAGACCAAAGCCTTTTTCATCTGGTGAAGCCCAAGGCCCTAATTGGATCCATGACAGTTGCACTGGATTTGCGCCAACACGGATCATTTCTTTTAAACATTCAGAAGTGGCTCCCATGTGATTTGTTGTTGCAAGCTCTTCTGTTAATCTAGGATCTTGTGATGAGCGATACACCACGTCGGCTGCAAAGCCACCAGATGCCATCACAACGCCTTTATTGGCTTTGATGAAATGTGTTGCAGTAGAGTTTTCTTTACCAGGCTTGAATTTAGTGATCACCTCAAGTCCTACAATTCTGCCTTCTTTATTGCTTATTAGGCGTTTTACGAAGACTTTCTTTTTGAGTGGGATACCTAGTTCTTTTGCTTTTTCTAGCATTGGGTGCACGATACCTGAACCAGATTGGTTATAAGTGGTATGTGTTCTTGGGATTGAATGCCCGCCGAATTGTGCGAGTTTTTCTTTGAATTTCACACCAAGATAATCTCGGCACCATTCAAATGCAGCGTTAGATTGTTCGGCAACCATACGTGCTTGTTTAGGGTAGTTAAGACCAAGACCCGCTTTATACATATCAGCAAGCATTGCATCAACAGAGTCTGTTACACCATTCGCTTTTTGGATATCACTGCCGACGACAGACATACCGCCACCATTGATGGTTGAGTTGCCACCAGGAACAGGCATTTTTTCAAGTACCACAACTGATGATTTAGCATTTTTAGCTTCGATGGCGGCAGATAAACCTGCAAATCCACTACCGACAACAACGACATCATAGGTCTCATCCCATTTATCTGGTAATGATGTGCAGCTTGATTCTGTTTTGGCAGAAGCAAAGCCGGATAAAGCTAATCCAGCTGTTGCAGTTGTAATACTGGTTGCTTTTAAAAAGTTACGTCTAGATAGATTTGTTTTTGTATTCTCACTCATTACCTTTCCCCTTGTTATTAATGATTTTTATATAAAATTAATATTGTTCTATTAATTTATATATTCATTTTCTTATTTGAAAATGTTACCACTAAAGTAATAGCATCGATTGTGCCACTTTGCCTGCTTTATTTTATGGTGTTGATTTTTATGGGTTTATTGTTTTGGTGTGTGATGTGGATTACTCTCGTATTGAGAAAATGCTTCTCACAATAATGCAGAGTTTATTTATTTACTGTTGATAATGATCACGTACCGAATAATGAAGTGTTAGTGAATGGATTCACAGATTTATACCGAGGACTCAAAAAACAAAAAAAGTAGATCTATATCTCATATTTCTATGTGTATTATTTCGTTGTTAGACATTTTTCTTAATTTTTATGTATAAATTAATTAGAAAATCATAAGTTTTATTTCCTAATAGTAGTTAATTTATTATTTAAATAATTAGTTTAACAATTAGCTTTGTTAATATGTAAATTGTCATAACGAGAAATATCTTAATATAAGCAGTAAAATTTTTATGAACCAGCATTAAGCTAGGGGTTGCTAATTTAGCGTTTGCTAAAGAGCTTTTTGATCCAAAAATAAGCTCGATAACCTCGTGGACGGGTTATTTCATATTTTTTATAGGTATTGTTAAAAAATGAATAGAAAGAAAACAGTTTGAATAATTACAACTAGTTGGTCCTTAGCTTGTCCAGACTCAATAGGATGGAATAGTTAGAAACCACGACATTGACCATGTTGAAAAGTCCTCTGCCTCCATCTTTACATTTTTATTTTATCATTTGATTAAATTCATTACTGAAAGGCATTATGTACTGCAGAAAAGGCGTATCGACAGTTGCTTTTTTAGGTTATTTTTATCCTTAATATGTTGGTTTTTGCAATTGTATATGCAGATAATTGTTAATGGGGCATGGTGCGGAGAGTTAAGGCCCTAACGATTTAGGGCTTTACTGATCTCACAATAGGGTTTTGCAGGCTAATGAGTGTTTCTGTGGATTGGATTTCATCGATTGATTGAATTCGATTAATTAGTACATGCTGTAATCCATCGATAGATTGGCACATTACCTTTACAAAAACAGAGTAATTTCCGGTGGTATAATAAGCTTCTACGACCTCTTCTAATGCATTTAACTTGGCAATAGCCGCTGGGTAATCGCCAGCACTTTTTAAATTAATTCCGATAAAACAGCATACATCGTAACCCAATGCTTTGGGATTAACAGTGATTTGTGCGCCAGTAATAATGCCTGCCTGTTTCATTTTTTCAACTCGAACATGAATGGTACCAGCACTGACATTGAACCGTTTAGCCAGTTCTGCAAAGGGCGTTCGAGCATCTTCCATAAGTGCAGTAAGGATTTGGTTATCTAATTCATCACGTTGAAATGAGTTATCCACAGTATTAAGCCTAATAAACCATAAATTGGCGATAAATTTACGACTTTCATTGCATAATAGCTACTAAAATTAACATGGTTGTTTGTAATGTTTAATTATTGAGCGGCTTTGTCATTGTTCTTTGGTTGGTTGCATAAATTCTGCTGGTGATTCGAAGTGGATTAACTCTTGAGTGTATGGGTGCGATATTGATAGCATTGCTGCATGAAGTAAGAGCCTTGGCGATTGACTTTTAGCTAATGGATCGGCATAAAACCCGTCGCCCAATATAGGATGACCTAGTGCCATCATGTGAACACGTAATTGATGTGAGCGCCCAGTAACTGGAGTTAACTTTACTAAGGTTGATTTAGCTGCGTAACTCACTATTTCAACTAAGGTGGTTGAGGCTTTGCCAACGTTGTGGTCGACTTTTTGTTTTGGACGATTTGGCCAATCACATATAAGTGGTAAATCAATTTTGGTGACATCTGCACTGACGTGGCCTGCAACTCGGGCAAAATAGGTTTTAGTCGTTTCACGCTCACGAAATTGGCGTTTTAATTCGCGTTCTGCACTGCGGCGTAGTGCAACAACGATAACCCCCGATGTTGCCATATCGAGCCGATGAACTATCTGTGCATTGGGATGCTCCACTAAAACGCGAGAGTAAATGCTGTCATGGTAAATTGCTTCTCTACCAGGAACAGATAATAATCCTGAAGGTTTATTGAGCACGATAATGTCTTTATCTTGATGCAAGATATCTAACCAAGGTTTGGTTGGAGGGTTATAGATAAAATCAGCCATTGTTTTTCTCGTCAGTCAATTCGCGGCAACGATACCGATAGCCATAAACATGTGCAAGTATTGATAAAAGATTATATCAATTTAAGAAAACGCATGACCATTTACATGCATAATTGTGAATGTCCACACTACAAAAGCCAATGGAATGTGTACTAATGCATAAAAGCAATGATCAAGACGCTTCATGCCTTTTGACAGCACAATCAAATGTAAATGCGCGCCAATAGCGACAGCAAATAAGAAAAACAATGGATATAAAGCAAAGGGACTAGCATCGGCAAAAATAGCGTGCCCTAGAATGGCCCAAATGACCATGAATCCGGTAGTTATGGGCGGCAATGCAATACGATATTGTTCTGGGTATGGGAACATCCTATGTCCTTTTGGCTAACCTTTAATTTCTTTACGACTTTGGATAACTTTACGGTGTATTATCGAGTAATGGCGCAATCCTGCTGGGCCATGAGATACAATAACAGATAATAGAATAATAAAGATGACTAATTCAGATTTACACTGACTCATTTGAACAAATAAGCATAGCAGTACTATTTTTAATAATGTTAGTATCCCTTTCAGTTGGATGAGCCAGCGCCAGTCTCGAATGATTTCCCAGCTCATTAACAGCATGCCAGAACATAGAGCCGCGAGCCAATAATTAAACCAAAGCGACTGTTCGACATTAAACATAATACCGCCACCGCTTCCAACCACACCTATGATATGGACCGCTCTAAGGCTTGTTTTACTGAGCCGTTCGATCCAAAATCTTCCCTCTGAAACGGGCATGCTTTTTCTGTTTGCCATAATGACTAAAGATCCCTCAAAATAATATGAGCCTATCAAGTTGTCCTAATAAAAACAGTGATGCACGCGCCAATTTTTTGCCTAAGTGTCGATGTTACAGAAGTTAGACATATCTGTAGCGGGATTCATCTATCTTATTTTAGAACGTTTGTGGTGTACGAGGGATTAATGGTAACCCTTTTTGAAAGGGTCGACTTGTTATTGCAAGTCGTTTGCGTCCAAGCTAAGTCGAACACCAAGGGACATCGCGATGGTAGTACATAGCGATGTCCCTAAGTGCACAAACAAACTCACCGAGAGATGATTGCTACTGCTATTGATTAGAATTAAGCTAGATCACAATTTCATCTTTATTCAGTGTGATATTGACGACAATAATGGCTAATTCACATACAATTAATCAATATTTACGGGCCGGTCATTATGATTTGCTCATCAATCCTTTACTGACAAATTTGGATACTTATGAAAATTGGATTTTTTAGCGCAAAGCCTTATGACATCCGTCATTTCAACCGCATGAATGACACATTTAATGTAGATATTGAATATTTTGACTATCGACTTTGCATGCAAAACGTAAAATTAGCCGAAGGTTATGAAATCGTCTGTGCATTTGTAAATGACTCTTTATGTGAAGAGGTATTAGTTGAGCTTGCTAACGGTGGGACAAAAGTTATCGCTATGCGTTGCGCGGGTTTTAATAATGTAGACCTGATTGCTGCAGAACGGTTAGGCATGAAAGTCGTTAATGTGCCGGCTTACTCTCCGGAGTCTGTTGCTGAACACTCAGTTGCCCTAATGTTAACGTTAAATCGTAAAATTCATAAAGCTTATCAGCGCACTCGTGATGCTAATTTTGCTTTATCAGGTTTGGTTGGATTTAACATGTTTGGTAAAACCGTGGGGGTAATAGGTACAGGTAAAATTGGTTTAGCAACCATTAAGATTTTACTGGGTTTTGGCTGTAAAGTTATCGCCTACGATCCTTACCCTAACCAAGCTGTCGTTGACCTAGGTGTTGAATATGTTGATCTAGAAACATTGTATCCACAATGCGACATCATAAGTTTGCATTGCCCGTTGACTAAAGATAACCATCATTTATTGAATCAAATTAGTTTTCATAAGATGAAGCCAGGTGTGATGGTGATTAATACTAGCCGTGGCGGATTATTAAATGCATTTGATGCGATGGAAGCGTTGAAAGATGGCCAAATTGGTTCATTAGGGCTAGATGTATATGAAAATGAAAAAGGGCTATTTTTCGAAGATAAATCAAATGAAATTATTCAAGATGATATCTTCCGTCGTTTGTCTGCTTGTCACAATGTGATTTTTACCGGTCATCAAGCATTTTTAACAGAAGAGGCATTGAATGCCATTGCCTCAACCACCTTAACTAATGTAACGAAGCTAATGTCTGGTGAAGAGTGTGGCAACGAATTGTTTTAATACCAATCCTATTAAATATGTGATCTTTCAGCGGGAGTTCAAAGTGCTGTAGGCAAGGCAGATGATTGAAGCGAATAGTGATCCTTGGAAACAAGCTCCTGCGTTACTCTACCTCCAGTATCTGACCGTCATGGATGGTGGGAATGTCTTATTTTTTATGGAAAAAATAGACCATGCCGTCGTATTTTGAAAGCATCTAACGAAGCATAAAGGACTTTGAAACCCGCCAGAATGGAGTCTCTCAGGTATTCCACTTCTGTGTT